>JBIKYP010000010.1:0-37877 GCA_044355195.1 Crocinitomicaceae bacterium
AGCTTTCGCTTACATAGATTTCGTTTATGGTCAGCTGCGCTATTGGTATTGATGATCACGTGTTTCGCCATTGACCTATTCAGTGGAACTTATCATTTATCCTTCATGCACTTTTACGAAAGCCTCTTTTTTTATGATTCAACCAACACAGGTGAATTAGTAATGAGGGAATTCAGAATACCCAGAGCATTGACAGCTTTAATGGCGGGATCAGCCTTATCAGTTTGTGGACTTCTGATGCAGACACTGTTTAATAACCCTCTAGCCGGACCATATGTTTTAGGGATCAGCAGCGGATCGAGTCTTTTTGTCGCTCTTGGATCCCTCACAGGTTTAAGCCTCTTCTCTCTAGATGAAGGAATGATCCTCCTTGCATTTTCGGGCGCGATGCTTTTCGGGATAATTATACTTTTTTGTTCAGTAAGAATCAAATCACAAATATCTCTTTTACTCGTTGGACTCATGTTGGGAAGTATTGCAGGGGCAGTCATTACTTCGCTTGAAGCAACAGCTTCAGCACAGGAACTTCGAGCTTACACCATGTGGACTATGGGTTCATTACAGCACATCAGGTTCGAACAACTGCCTCTTTTTTGCATGTTGGTCTTAGTCTCATTGGCTTCTTGTTTTTTGCTTGTGAAGCCCTTGAATGTATTGGTTCTGGGGGAAGAACAAGCTTCACTTTTGGGGATTAGCATCAAACGTTTTCGTTTTTTAACGATAGTCATTACCGCTCTTTTGAGCGCCATAGTAACTGCCTATTGCGGACCAATCGCTTTTGTTGGGCTGGCAGTTCCGAATATAGCTAAATTAATTTTCAGAACCGCTTCTCACGAAAAATTGCTCATTGGTTGTATCCTGCTGGGAAGTACCTTTCTAATGCTGACGGATATCTGTATACAATTACTTGAACCCTACTTTTTGCTTCCAGTCAATGCACTTACCTCAATGATCGGAGCGCCCATTATTATTCTATTAATATTCAGACGCAGCGTATGATAAGAATCGTCAATGGAGAGATTGGGTATAACAATACATTACTGAGCGTTGATCATCTTGAGGTAGAAGTGGGAACTTTGATAGCCTTGATTGGGAAAAACGGATCCGGAAAATCTACGTTCCTGAAATCAATTTGCGGAATGTTGCCTACACTTGGAGGATCGTTCCTAATAAATGACCAACTACTGACAGAACTTAACCCTAATCGTTTATCAAAACTAGTTTCATTCGCCGGTTCAACTCAGGAAGCAATTCCATACATAACTGTTAACGAATATGTTTTGCTGGGCAGAAGTCCTTACACCGGTCTTTCGGGAAGATACAACTACAATGACTATGCTGCTTCAAAAAAAGCAATTGAATTATTTCATCTGACTCATTTACAAGATCGTGAGTTATCCCGGCTTAGCGATGGTGAGCGACAACAAGCCTCATTTGCACGAGCGTTTTGTCAGGATACACCACTTGTTTTAATGGATGAACCAACGGCATTTTTAGATTATGGAAACAAACGCACGCTTATTAAATTGCTCAAAGAGGCCACTAGGAAAGAATCTAAATGTGTTATCTTTTCGACACACGACATTGATCTTTGTATTGAAGAAAACATAAGGATTATGGGAATCCAACCAACAAATGGTCAGATCGAAGTATTTAACCATCCGGCGCAACGTGAGGAGCTGATCGAACAAATTTTCTCGGACTAGCACATCGCTGTTAGACTTCAGATACCTTGGCCAATTGATTACATTCAAATTCAATTCCTTCCAAGATTCTCGGTAGTTCGTTCAAGATTTCTTTAGCCAAACGGATTAATACATCCGAATCTTCCTCTTTCTCCGCCAATCTGGCCATATCAGTCATCCTATTGAGTCCGATCATTTGGAAATTTGGTTTCAACTTGTGCATCCTTGCGCGAATGGCTTGCTGATCTGCATTTTTAATCTTTTGTAACAACTCTTCCTTTTCGGTCATTAGCAATTTACTCAATTCCTTGAGTGTCATCGCCATAAGTGCTTCCTTGCCATTTGTGTAAGACGACAATACATCCAAATCAACGACAGAAGATGTATCATTATCTTTAGTAATTCCCGTAAGTTTAATTATTCTTAAGTATAGATCTTCGGGCAAAAATGGTTTGGATAGGTAATCAGATGCCCCACATTCCATACATTTTTGAATTTCAGAATTGATTGCATTTGCAGTAAGAGCTAAAATAGGAATTTGAGCAATAGTTGGAGTAGATCTTATATGTTGCATTGTTTCAAATCCATCCATTACAGGCATTTGCATATCCATCAATATGATATCGAATTCACCTTCATTTAATCGATCAAGCGCCAAACGTCCATTTTCTGCAAGTGTAACATAAGCACCTGCATCTTCCAGCAGATCTTTCGTTACCATTTGGTTGATGAAATTATCCTCAACCACAAGGATTCTTTTAGCTTCGAGATCTTGATAGTTAAGTTCTGACTTCAGATTTCTTTCTCCTGCATTTTTTGGAGCATTATCGAAACACAAGTTTACATGAAATTGGGTTCCAAACCCCTCTTCAGATTCCAAGAAGATTGTCCCGTTTTGAAGATCTATAAGTTTTTTAACAATGGTTAGTCCCAAACCTGTTCCGCCAAATTTTCGTGTGGTAGAACTTTCGGCTTGAGTGAAGGCTTCAAAGATTTTTTCCTGAACCTCTTTTTTCATTCCTACGCCCGTATCCGTTACAATCAATTCAATATTTGTGCAATTAGATCCACTATTCTCTTCTCTGCGAATTACTTTTAAATAAACCTCACCTTCTTGCGTAAATTTCAAAGAATTACCAATCAGATTATACAAGATTTGATTAAGCACAATCGGATCACCAATCAATATTTCAGGGACATCCTGATCAATATGATATCTTAATCTTATCCCTTTAAATCCGGCTTTTATTTCCATTACATCGATAAGCGAACGAACGAGTTCGTTGAAATTGAATTCCACCTTGTTCAGTTCCATTTTTCCTGAATCAATTTTCGAAAGATCCAGTATATCATTGATGATCCCCATAAGTTGCTCCGAAGATGAACTCACCGCCCTCAGATAGGTTTGCTGCTTTTGATTCAAATCTGTTTTTTCCAATAGTTTTACGATACCAATGATGCCATTTAACGGAGTTCGAATCTCATGGCTCATATTTGCCAAAAACTGAGATTTTAATTCTGCCGTATGCTCGGCAATGTTTCGCGCTTTTATCAACTCTTGTTTAAATTCAATTTCCTTAGTGATATCGCGCGCTACTACCTGAAACCCCACAGGCTTATTATTTCTTCTCAACAAATGAATATTTTGCCCTAACCAAATGCGTTGACCCCCATTGAGACGAACCGGTACCTCTAAGTATGAATGCCGAATATTTTTCCTCAACATATTAAGAAAGGAAAAGCGTGTTCTTCTCAAATATTCCTTTTGAACGAGATTTTCAGAATGTGTTTGGTACAACAATTCCTTCTCGTAACCAGTGGATTTCAAAGCTGACGGATTTAGATAGGTAAACCCTCCATTAAGATCAATACGGTAAATAATATCACTAACATTATCTACGACCTGTTTAAAGAATTGTTCAGTCTCCTTTAGATTTCGCTTTGATGTAATGGTTTCACGTTCAAGTCGCTGAAATTTCTCGAAGCGCTGATAGGTAAACGTTATTTCAGCCTTCAAGTCGGACTGAGAGAAGGGTTTATTTAAGATTCCATAGTTTCCAAGTTTTTTTACATGACCAATTGTTATATCATCCGGATAAGCCGTCATCAGAATCACCGGAATTCGGGTCTCCTGAATAAGTTTTTCCGCAAGCGACAGTCCCGTGGGCTTTCCTCCCAACAGTATGTTAATAATAATTAAATCGCAATCCAGAGATGACATATTCTGAAGAACATTCTGAATAGTACTTGAAACACCGGCAACGGTATGACCTAATGCATTTAACATTCGTTTCAATTCGTTCAATTGAGCCGAATCATCTACTACATAAATGGATAATTTTCTTGGCATAGTTATATTTTAGAGATTTTTATCTTTTTGTTAATTACATCTTCGAGTTCTTGGACTAATTCTATCGGATCAAATGGTTTGTGGAATTTTGCCTTTGCGTCAATCATTTCTGAAAAATAGTTCAGTTCATCCTTATCAATAGATGACATAACGAAGATCGGACAATTAAATTGTTTGTAATAATCGATGAGTTCTCTTGATGAAATACCATAGATCAGTATATCAGTTATTATTAGATCGGGTTCAAACACATTTAGTAACACCTCAAATGAATGGATTGTGCTAATATGCAATACCCGATGTCGCTTTTCAATCAAATGTTCTTTAATTATTCCCGATATAACCGGGTTATCTTCAACAAGCGCAATTTTCATGGTTATGATGGTTTACACCACAAGAATAGTGTGTTTCATATGACTGTGTGAATTATTTCAGCAAGCGTCACTATTTTTTAAACGAACATTGCTCTTTTTGACTAACTCTTAGGCTAATTTTGTCACAACAATCAGGCTATCAATTAAAAACCTGAATAAAAAACCACAAATTATGAATTGCGTAATTATAGATGACGATGCGGTCAGCAGAAGAATATTAGCGGATTTTTCAGAAGAAAGCCCGGAATTAGAATTGGTAAAAGAATTTGAATCCATTCAAGAAGCACTACCCTTTTTAAATTCCAATCAGGTTGATCTTATCTTTTTGGATATTGAGCTTCCTGATATGAGTGGGATAGAATTCCTTGAGCAATACAGACCGACTTCGAAAATCGTTCTTATATCCAGCCATGAAAAATATGCTATCGAAGGATTCAATCTGGAAGTAAGTGACTACCTGTTAAAACCATTTTCGAAATTACGATTCACAAAGTGCATCCAAAGACTAACAACGAAATCGAAGACAGAACCGAAAAATGATTTCCTTTTCATTAAAGACAAAGGGGTGTATCAAAAGATCCTCATACCTGAAATTCAATATATTCAGTCGTCAAGTGAATATGTAACGATACATACTAAGCAAAAACGGATCATGTTGTATTCCTCAATGGACGGCATCCTGAACAAACTTCCCTCCAATTTTAAACGTGTTCACCGATCGTATATCGTCAATGTTGATGCTATCGAAAAAGTTAACGGTAATTCGTTGGAAGTGAACAAACAATTCATCAGTGTCAGCAAAACTTATCACGAAAGTATAATGAGTGAGTTGGGAATTAAAATGAAAATGACACACGAAATCTATTAAGTTTCGAATATCGGAGTATCAATTTTAATTTGCCCAATCTGCGCGATCGAGCGAACGGTACTGAATAGCTTCGGCCAAGTGAGCTGTCTCAATAGTTTCAGTTCCGGCAAGATCTGCAATAGTGCGAGCAACTTTAAGTATGCGGTCATAGGCTCGTGCGCTCAACTTCATGCGCTCCATGGCATTTTTCAGTAACATGGCACTATCCTCATTCAGTTGACAAAACTCTTTGATCTCCTTGGAAGTCATTACAGCATTAGAAAACAAACCATTTCGGGTTGCATAACGTTGATGTTGTCGTGATCGGGCGAGCTCTACGCGCTCCTGGATAGCAACACTAGGTTCTCCGTTCGACTTTCCTGAAAGTTCATCGTAAGTGATAGGCGTTACTTGAACATGCAGATCAATTCGATCCAGTAAAGGCCCGGAGATCTTATTTAGATAGCGTTGTACGGTGCTTGGTCCGCAAGAGCATTCCTTTTCGGGATGATTATGGTATCCACATGGACAGGGATTCATTGCCGCCACTAACATGAAATTAGCGGGATAGTCCACAGAAAATCTTGCTCTAGAGATCGAAACAACCCTATCCTCGAGTGGCTGCCTTAAAACCTCTAACACAGCTCGCTTATATTCAGGAAGTTCGTCCAAAAACAATACTCCATTGTGAGCCAACGAAATCTCACCAGGCTGCGGAAAACTACCCCCCCCAATGAGTCCGGCATCTGAAATGGTGTGATGAGGTTTTCTAAACGGCCTACGACGTATCAATCCCTTCATGTGCCTTACTTTACCGGCAACACTGTGTATTTTGGTTGTTTCGAGAGATTCCTCCAAAGACATAGAGGGCAAAATACCCGGCAAACGCTTTGCAAGCATAGATTTGCCCGCACCCGGCGGACCTATGAGAATGATGTTATGTCCCCCCGCAGCAGCAATTTCAAACGCCCGCTTAATAGCCAGCTGACCTTTCACATCCAGAAAATCGGCTTCATATTCGATTTCTGACGTTTCCTGCTTTTCAACTTTATCCAACCCGAGCGGATCAATTTCATCTCCATTTAAAAACGAAACAGCTTCTCGAATATTTTTCACGCCGATTACCTCTAATCCTTCAACAGCTCTCGCTTCCTGTGCATTTTCAAATGGGAGAAGAATTCCCTTAAACCCTTTGTTTTTAGCTTCAATTGCAATAGGTAGAACACCACGCAAGCCTGTCATTGTGCCATCCAAAGAAAGTTCTCCAATCAACACGTAAGATGCCAACTTTTCTTCTTGAACCTGTTCACTTGCCGCCAGAACGCCGATGGCTATCGCAAGATCGAAATGCGAACCTTCCTTTCGCATATCTGCAGGAGCAAGATTAATGGTGAGTTCTCTACCGGGAAATTTAAGTCCCGAATTTGAAAATGCAGCACGAATACGTTGGTGACTCTCTTTTACCGCATTATCAGGCAGACCAACCATATAAAAATTGATTCCGGTACCTAGATTTACTTCTACGGTAATAATGTTTGATTCTATGCCGACGACGGCACTACTGTAAGTTTTGACTAACATGTGGTAGGTATTTAGGTTTATTACCTTAAGTTAGTCAGAATTTTCGAAACTGATTCAGGGGAAAACAAAAAAGTCGGCAAATGCCGACTTCAAAATTATCAATACAGATTTTATCTTTTGTGCATTGGCTCATCCGAAACAGTAAGTTTCTTTCTTCCTTTTCGACGACGTGAAGCAAGTACGCGACGGCCATTCTTTGTAGCCATGCGACTTCTGAAACCATGCTTGTTTCTTCTTTTTCTTACGGACGGTTGAAATGTTCTTTTCATGACCTATATGCTTTAAAAATGCGTTTTTTCTCAAAAATTCGGACTGCAAAGATAGCTTTATTTCAGATATTTCAAACTCTTTAAAATAAAAAAAGTAAAAAATCAATATTTACCGTCGCGACCATGTATTTTTGTATCCTTTTCACAGGATCAGAAAATGCTCAAGCCGAACAAAGAACGTACTCCAAAAATCAAACTTTCCAAAGAAAGCATTCGCAAAGCGAAGGGTATTTTTTCATTCATGCGTCCATACAGAACAGCTTTTCTGATCGGATGGGTATTTCTTGTTCTTTCTACCTCTGTGGGACTAATCTTTCCGTTCATGATGGGACAGTTACTTGGGGCGGGATCAGGAGGCGGACAAGTTGCCTCGTTGAGTGATTCAATTAAACTGATCAACCTTAAGAATATCAATGATGTAGCTATTGCTTTATTTGTTCTATTCGGTGCACAAGCCGTATTTTCATATTTCCGGGTAGTTATATTCACGAATGTTACCGAAAATGTACTCAAAGATATTCGTCAGGTCGCATTTGGAAAACTAATCTATATGCCCATGGATTTCTTCAACCAAAACAAGGTCGGAGAACTTACCAGCCGCATGTCATCAGACATATCTCAGATTCAGGAAACGCTTAAAACTACCGTAGCTGAATTCTTCCGGCAGATTGTAATTGTTGTTGGTGGTATTGCTTTCATACTCATTTTCTCTTGGAAACTGGCACTCATCATGCTTTCCACCGTACCGGTAATGGCCGTAATTGCCGTTTTCTTCGGACGTTTCATTCGTAAGTTATCGAAAAGCGCTCAAGACCAGGCTGCCACTTCTAATTCGATCATTGAAGAAGCCCTGACTGGCATTGCCAATGTAAAAGCCTTTACAAATGAAGCATTCATACTTGGTAAATTCGGAAGAGCGGTAGAAGACATTCGCGCTCTGAATGTTAAAAGTGGTTTGTGGCGGGGACTTTTTGTTTCCTTCATCATCTTCTGTTTGTTTGGAGCGATTGTATTCATCATCTGGCGAGGCTTATTGATGACACAGGGTCCACATCCGGAATTATCTCCTTCCGACTTTTTCTCTTTTATAATGTACACGATCATGATGGGCGCCTCGATTGGTTCACTTCCTGACCTCTATGCAAGTATCCAGAAATCCATCGGAGCAACGGAAAACCTCATGGACATTATTGGAAAAGAAAATGAAAAATCACTCTTTAAAGGTCAACTCAAACCTGAAATTACGGGAGATATTTCATTTGAAAATGTAGCATTTAGCTATCCTCAGCGAAGTGATATTAGCGTATTGAATGGTATTTCTTTCAAGGCAAAGAAGAATGAGACTATTGCTCTCGTCGGATCATCCGGAAGTGGAAAGTCGACAATCTCATCCTTATTGTTGAACCTTTACAGTATTCATTCCGGTAAAATTCTGTTTGACGGGGTGGATATCCGTGATATAGAGACCGAGCACCTCAGAAAGCACATGGCGATCGTACCTCAGGAGGTCATTCTTTTCGCAGGCAGCATCAAAGAAAACATCCTCTTTGGTAATACTGAAGCCACAGATGAGCAATTGATCGAAGCAGCAAAACAAGCCAATGCGTGGGAATTTATTCAGTCCTTCCCGGAAGGATTGAATACACAAGTCGGAGATCGGGGGATCCAACTCTCGGGCGGACAAAAACAACGTATTGCCATTGCAAGAGCTATCATTAAAGATCCTACCATTCTCATTCTCGACGAAGCTACTTCAGCTCTAGATTCAGAATCTGAAAAATTAGTTCAGGACGCACTGGACAAACTGATGAGTGGCAGAACATCTCTCGTCATTGCTCACAGGCTTTCAACCATCAAAAATGCAGATAAGATCCTTGTTATCCAGCAAGGTGTAATCGCTGAAGAAGGTACGCACGATGAACTGATCCATAAAAAAGGAACCTATTTCAATCTGGTAGAATTACAAGGGATCGACCTGGAAAATTAATTAACGTAAATCCTTGCATACATCTAAAAAATGTGAACCCGACCTACTTTAGTGTTGCATCAAAAGATGAGTTATTCGCATTCGTCTGAGAGCATGGGTTTAAGACCAAATTATGAAACGCATATCCGGAAACAAAAAACTGATTTCAGATATGAAGAAACACCGAAAGAGGCAACACTTATTCCCTTTCCTTCATTAACTTATTCATCCAAAAAGAGAAGACTATTACGAGTCCCCCAGTGATGAAGGCATAAATTGCCAGTTGATAATACCCGTCGGTATAGGCTGTCATTCGCTCTGCCAATGAGGCTTTTTCATTCGGACTTGCCATCCCGGCTCCAAGTAAACCCGCTACATACTGTCCATATGAAGATGCCAAAAACCACATCCCCATCATCACTCCCCAAAGACGTTTTGGAGAAAGCTTAGTCATCAGAGAAAGTCCAATTGGAGAAAGAAACAATTCTCCAATAGAGATCACAAAATAAGCAAACGTGAATAGTCCGAGCGAGGCAAGTCCACTTGAATTCACTGTAAATCTCGTAGAATAGAATAGGAAGAATGCAAGTCCAAGGAAAATAAATGCCAGACCAAACTTGACAAAATAGTTTGGTTCCCAACCCCTTGTTTGTAACCAAATCCACATAGCACCAATCAACGCGCTAAAGACAATAACAAACAACGAATTCGATGAATTATTGACCACATTAGGATCAATCGTCAAACCAAGCATTTCATTCGAAAGCAATTTCTCTGCATACAAACTTAATGAGCCGCCACTCTGCTCGAAGAAAGCCCAAAAAATAATGGAAAGAAAAATGAAAATGAGAGCCGCAATAACTTTTTTATTATCCTCTCGACTCAATAAACGCATTTCAAAAAGCAAATATGCCAATGTAGTTGGACCAATGATATACATAAACATATCCGTATAGGCAGTATTTGTTATCATCATGTAAATGAGCGGAATAGAAAGAATAGAACCGACATAAACGAACATTTGATTGCGCCTGGCAGTTTCAGGTCTGACATTTTCAGGTTCCCTACCGATCGGTCCAAGATTTTTTCTGGTAAGCAAAAAGTTAATTAATCCCAACAGCATAAAAATTCCCGACAGCAGAAAGGCTAGGTTCCACGAGTACACTTTTCCGACATAAACACAAACTCCGCCACCAATCAGGGCTCCTAGGTTAATTCCTGCGTAGAATAAACTAAAACCTGCATCACGACGTGCATCACCCGGCTTGTAAAGTTCACCGACCATAGTTGAAATATTAGGTTTAAAGAAACCGGTTCCGATTATAAGAAGACATATTCCGTAAAAAAAATTTGCCTTAGCATCTAATCCAAGAATTGTGCTACCCAAAATCATTAACACCCCGCCCCAAAGCAATGAACGTTGAAAACCCAAAATTTTATCCGCAAACAAACCTCCAATGAAGGTAAAGGCATATACAAAAGCCTGAATAGCACCATATTTCAGATTAGCATCCTGATCTGAATACAATAATATGTTCGTCATAAAAATGACCAACATTCCTCGATTACCATAGAAGCAAAAGCGCTCCCACATCTCCGAAAAGAACAAACTCCAAATTTGTTTGGGATATTTCCCTTCGAAATTCTGGATCGATTCCAGTGTAATTTGGTTTTCCATAAGTACAAAAAAAAGACCCCTAGGGGTCTCAATTTTTAGATCACATTATTTTCTCTCATCACCCGGTTGAGCCATTTAAGCATCAAGAACATAAGGAATGCAGCACCAAGAACTAACGCAAAGTTGAGAAAGAAAAAATTCTCCTTTTGGGGCATGGTTTCCCACAAACTTGAAAGCATCCCAGAAAGCTTGTTGCCTACCGAGATTGCCAAAAAGAACCCACCCATCATTAATGCAGTAATACGTGGCGGAGATAATTTTGAAACTAATGAAAGTCCCATGGGCGATAAACACAACTCACCGATAGTGATTACTCCGTACGAAGCGAACAACCACATTGAGCTCGCTTTTGCCGAAAGTCCGTTGGTTGCGAAAACTGCTCCGACCATTACCAAAGCGGATAATGCTGTGATTATCAATCCAATAGCTATTTTAGTCGGTGTAGATGGTTCACGGTTTCTTCGTCGCATAAATCCAAAGAATCCTACAACAACTGGAGTCAGTGTAACCACCCAAAATGGATTCATCGACTGATAAAGTTCAGTAGAGTACAATTTCAGATCTTTACCTTTAGCAGGAATTTCGTTGGGCGGTAAGGTTTCAAAATATTTTCTAGATTTTTCGAGCTGGGAAATTTCTTCCGAATAATTGCCTTTCGCAACAATTTCTTTCTGAGAAACTGACGGCATTTTTGCTTCAACTAGACGGAGCGAATCAATGGTCTTATCAAAAATGGTTTGATCCGCCGATACAATATCGTTGTTCACCACTACCTGTGCCATACCCAATTTGTCAGCGACACTTGCAACACCATCCGACATATTGCGGTTCGTGTGATCCTCAGCCCAAACGGTAAGTGCATCACCATTTTGATGGAAGATTGCGAAGAACAAGATCACACAGGCAAACACCGCAAGCAAAGCCTTAATAGCTCGGCTCTCTTTGGCTTCAGCTGTGAATGCCAGAAAAACAAAAAAGCCAATAACCGGCAAACATCCGATGATGAATGCATCATTTGTATCGGATCCTAAAAAATTCCCCGGAATAAGATACCCCAGAACACCGAAGATAAACATCGGTAAAACCGTATAACTTAAAATCTTGACGGTAAACATATCACCGTCTTGTACCGGTTTCACTACATCCACGTGCTTAATGTGTTTTGTTCCTAAAAGGAAAACCACAATACCCACCAACATACCAAATCCTGCAGCGGCGAAAGCATAACCCCAACCATAGTTGATGCGCATAAATGCTGCAACAAAATTACAAATGAAAGCGCCAATGTTAATCCCCATGTAGAAGATGTTGTAACCGGCATCTTTCTTGTCTTTCATATCATCGGAACTGTAAAGATTACCTACTAGGGTTGAGATATTAGGTTTAAAAAATCCGTTCCCTAGAATAATTAGCGCGAGCGCTATATAAAATGTCGCAACAGAATGAACCGCCAACATAAAATAGCCAGCCGACATCATTAGTCCACCAATCAGAATTGAACGACGATAACCCAATATTCGGTCAGCCAACAACCCTCCTATAAAAGGCGTAAGATAGACCAACCCAAGGTATGTCCCGTAGATATCAGATTTTTTCTGACCATCGAACCCCATACCTCCGTTGTTCCAGCCATCGATCATGTAAAGGGAAAAAATCCCAAGCATTAAATAGTAACCAAAACGTTCCCACATTTCAGTTCCAAACAAATACCATAAGCCTTTGGGATGACCATTTTTACTTGCGTTTTCCATAAGAGTTTAATAGTTATGAGCGGTGAAAATAGAAAATTATCTGCAATTATTGGTGTTTTGATGAATATCTTCGCAGTGATGTATTTTGATGCACATACACACCATTTGCAGGCAGATCAACATTCAATCATGCAACTTGCTTCGAATAAAATTCCAAAAGGATTTTTTTCGGTGGGCATTCACCCATGGACGTCAAATAACTGGGAAACCCAATTCTCTAACATCAAATTATTCATCACACACCCCAAATGCATCGCCATCGGAGAAGCCGGACTGGATAAGCATCACACGAGAGCCTTAAAAAATCAATTTGCTTCTTTTGAAGCTCAAATCGTTCTTTCAGAAGAGCTGGAATTGCCATTGATACTGCATTGTGTTAAAGCATGGCCGGAAATTCATCAAATAAGGAAATCCTTTAAGCCCAAACAAAAATGGATCTATCATGGCTATTCAAAATCGGAACTGGTTGATCAGGTTTTACAGGAAGACATGCTTATAAGTTTTGGTAAGGCCCTCTTTACAAACCATAAACTTTCCCGAGCCTTGAAATCCATTCCAAAAGATCGATTGCTATTTGAAACGGACAATTCAGGACTTCCCATAGATCAGATCTATTTAAAAGCAGCAGAACTAATGCATATGGAAGAAGGTGATCTAGGAGAACAAATAGCGTCTAATTTCAAACAAACATTCAGAAAATGGAACATTGGTTAGAACGCACAGAGCTTCTATTGAGTCAAGAAAAAATGGACCGATTGAAAAATGCACATGTGATGATTGTCGGACTAGGAGGCATTGGTTCTTTTGCCGGAGAATTTATCGCAAGGGCAGGAATAGAAACTTTAACACTCATCGACGGAGATGTTTTTGACCCAACCAACAAAAACAGACAACTTACTGCATTAGAATCAAGCATAGGAAGAAACAAAGCAGTTGTGCTTGCGGACCGGTTAAAGGATATAAATCCGGAAATACATCTGAATGTATTGGAAGAATTTGTGATGCCTGAGCGCGTATGGGAGATTCTCGAAACATATCAACCGGATTACGTCATGGATTGCATTGATTCTGTCACACCTAAACTGGAGTGGCTGGTCGCATGTAGAAGAAAGAAAATTAAAGTTATTTCTCACATGGGCGCAGGAGGGAAAATAGATCCTTCCTGTGTGCAAGTTGTAAACTTGGAAAAAACATACAATTGTAAACTGGCGAGTCATATTAAAAAACGCTTAAAGCGAAGGAATGTCGACGTTAGGGGTATTAAGGTCGTTTTCTCATCAGAACTCCAACGAAAGGATTCTCTTAAAATGACCAACGGTCTGAATTTCAAAAAATCCTTTTATGGAACCATCTCTTATATGCCTGCTTTGTTTGGTCTGTATGGTGCTGCAGAAGTCATTCGATCCCTTTCTGATAGCAAACGAACTGCTTAGAATTAAATCAACTTACTTTTTAATTGCTATTTTTGACAGATGTCAACGGCAATGATTTTCAACAAAAGTATAGTTGCGCTACTGTGTGTTTTGTTTCTTTTTTCGGGGTGTTCAGAACCGCAACAAAGGAGGGTAAATCAGTCAAATCTACTCAGTGATTCCACTCTTGACAATCACAGTTATTCTAACATCAACCGAATCCGAACAACACATCTCCACCTTGATTTGGACATCAATTTTGAAAATCACACCATTTATGGAGTTGCGCAGCACAAAATGATAAATTATGGTGCAGACACAGCCATCTTCGATATTAAATCTATTGACATACAGAAGGTAACACTTGGAAATAAAGGACACGAAAAAGAAACGGATTTTGTTATCGGTTCATGGGATAAAGATTCGATTATGGGTCAACCATTACTCGTCAAGATTGACCCTAAAACCACATTGATAAACATCTATTACAAGACGACAGAAAAAACACAGGCGATCGATTGGCTTGATCCCGAACTAACCTCGGGTAAAGTTCTACCCTTCATGTACACTCAAGGGGAGGCCATATTAACACGTTCTTGGATTCCAATTCAAGATACACCTGCGAACAAACTTACATACACAGCAAATGTGCATGTCCCTGAAGGAATGTTGCCGGTAATGAGTGCTAAGAATCCCAAAAAAAGAAATAGGGGAAACACTTACGCCTTTGAGATGCGTCAGCCGATTCCCAGCTATCTTATCGCCATTGCCGTGGGCAATTTAACCTACCAAAAACTGGGCAACAACTGCGGAGTATACGCCGAACCGGAACTGATTAATTCGTGTGCCTATGAATTTGTGGATCTCCCCAAAATGATATCAGCCGCCGAAGCTCTTTATGGCAAATATCGGTGGGAACAATATGATTTAATTGTACTTCCATACTCCTTTCCTTTTGGTGGAATGGAGAATCCGAGGCTCACATTTGTTAATCCAACCATTTTGGCAGGCGATCGCTCGTTGGTATCGCTAATTGCCCATGAATTGGCCCATTCGTGGTCCGGAAATTTAGTAACAAATCGATCCTGGGATGACTTTTGGTTAAATGAAGGGTTTACCGTATATTTTGAGAACAGAATCATGGAATCTCTTTATGGAAAAGAAATCTCTGACATCCTCATAAAAATCGAACATCAGGAATTAAAGGACGAACTTAAATCTATCAGTAAAAGCGATCATCCCGAAGACACCAAATTGAAGCTTAAACTCACGGGACGAAATCCGGACGATGGAATGACGAATGTCGCCTACACAAAAGGAGCCCTTTTTCTTATGACTCTGGAGCGCGATTTAGGGAGACAGCGATTTGATCAATTCTTGCGCTCCTATTTTGAAACCTATTCTTTTAAAACCGTGAACTCCGAGATATTTCTGTCTTTTTTGAAAAAGAATCTTTTGAAGCCGAATAACTCAGATTTCAACGCAGAAGAATGGATATACAGAGAAGGTATCCCTAAAAATTGTTATGCCGTATCTTCCCCTCGTCTGGATCATATTCGGTTTCTTGCAAAGCGCTTCACTCGTGGAGAGGATATTTTTAAAGAAGTCAAATGGCAGAAAATTAGAGGAAAGAAAAAGATGAGAAAACAAATCGTGAAACTGGAACGCCACAAATATATCACCCAGGAGTGGCAAATATTCATTCGTGAATTACCCGAAAATATCGATCCAAACCTCATGAAAAAACTCGATAAAGAACTAAACTTGCGTAATTGGGGTAATTCTGAAATCATGTGCGACTGGTTTGTTCTCGGTATTAAGGCTGGATATAAGGAGTTACGACCTTCGATAGAAAAGTTTCTAACCAAAGTTGGAAGAAGAAAATACCTGATGCCCATCTACAGCGCATTGATCTTGAAACCTGATGATCATAAATGGGCCATAAGCGTATTTGAACGAGCAAAAACACATTACCATTACATCTCCAAGAGTAGTGTTGAACGTTTACTATTCAAGTAGAAGTAGTTCAAATTATACTTTCATTGATCCAAGCTTTTCTTCCAGAATAGCTATTTTCTCAAGTGCATCCGTTTCTTTCTTACGCTCCATCGATATAACCTGTTCCGGTGCCCCTGCCATGAATTTATCATTTTGAAGTTTTCTTTGAACACTAACCAGAAATCCTTTTGTATAGTTCAGTTCCTCTTGCAATTTTTTATGCTCAGCTTCTATATCAACAGACTCACCAAATGGAATAAAATACTCATTAGATCGAACGATGAAGGAATTCGAATTCGTCACCTTTTCGGAACGATATTCCAGCAAGGACAAATTACCCATTTTGACAATTACCGAATCAAATTGCGTATTCAATTCACCATTCTTCTTAACAAGTAACTCGATTCTAACCTTTAAAGCGATATTATTTTGCTTACGAGTATTTCGGATGTTCGTGATTACTTCTTGTGCTACCTCAAACTGAGCTAAAATATCCTCATTAATCGTTGCCGGAGAAGGCCAGGAAGACATGATAATATCCTGTCCAGTCTCACGATCGCGGATAAGATGCCATAATTCTTCAGAAACGAAGGGCATATATGGATGCATTAACTTGAGAATATTTTCGAAGAAATTCTTGGTAGCATCTAAGGTTCGTCGATCAATCGGTTGTTCATAACCCGGTTTGATGATCTCGAGATACCATGAACAGAAATCATCCCAGACTAATTTGTAAACAGACATGAGTGCTTCTGAAATGCGGAATTTATCAAATAGGTCGTTTATTTCAAGAAGCACCTTGTTGAATTTGGAATCAAACCATTCAATAGCTACAGAAGAAGAGTGAGGTTGTTCAATATCCTTTGCTTCCCAGGAACTCACCAAGCGGTAAGCATTCCACACTTTATTCGTAAAATTTCGACCTTGCTCACATTGCGAAGTATCGAATGGAAGGTCATTTCCGGCAGGAGATGAGATTAAGATACCCATTCGAACGCCATCCGCACCATACTGTTCGATAAGATCAAGTGGGTCAGGCGAATTCCCCAAGGATTTCGACATTTTACGTCCAAGTTTATCACGCACGATACCCGTATAATATACATTTCTAAAGGGCAGTTCGTTCATGTATTCATATCCCGCAATAATCATTCTCGCCACCCAAAAGAACATAATCTCCGGCGCTGTTACCAAGTCATTTGTGGGATAATAATAATTTATTTCTTTATTTCCGGGATCGGTCAATCCATTAAAAACCGAAATCGGCCATAACCAGCTCGAAAACCAGGTATCGAGGACGTCTTCATCCTGACGTAGATCATCTTCTGTTATCTGTCTGCCCGATTTTGTAGTAGCCAAGCTCAAGGCTTCTTCGATCGTTTTACATACCACAAACTCATCTGTACCGGAACCGAAGTACCATGCAGGAATACGATGACCCCACCACAATTGGCGAGAAATACACCAGTCTTTGATATTTTCCATCCAGTGGCGATAAGTATTTTTAAATTTTTCCGGATGAAAGCGAATTTTCCCGTTCATGACATTATCCAAGGCAGGTTTTGACAGATCTTTCATATCCACAAACCATTGCAACGACAATTTTGGTTCGATTACCGCATTCGTTCGTTCTGAAAAACCAATCTTATTTATGTGATCTTCTGTTTTTACCAGATACCCTCTATCATAAAGCTCTTTTTCGATAGCCTTACGCACCTCGAAACGATCTTTTCCCTGATAATGCATCCCATGAGCATTTAATGTTCCGTTATCATGAAAAATATCAATTGTTTCAATCCCGTGCTTCTTTCCAAGTTCATAGTCATTTGCGTCATGCGCAGGTGTCACTTTTAAACAACCTGTCCCAAATTCCATATCTACATAGTCATCCAAAATAATTGGAATCGTTCGATTAGCAATTGGTACAATAGCCTTTTTACCGTGTAAGTGCTTAAATCGTTCATCATTCGGATGAATACAAATCGCTGTATCTCCCAGAATTGTTTCAGGACGAGTTGTAGCAATAGTAAGCCATTGATCCTCACTCCCTGCAATCTTGTAACGGACGCAGAATAGTTTGGAATTTACCTCCTTGTGGATCACCTCTTCATCAGAAAGTGCGGTTAGTGCTTCCGGATCCCAGTTAACCATTCGAACACCCCGGTAAACTTTTCCCTTATTAAACAGGTCAATAAAAACATCTATCACAGAAGCTGAATACTCAGGATCCATCGTGAAATTTGTCCTATTCCAGTCGCAGGATGCACCTAATTTTTTTAATTGTTCTAGAATAATACCCCCATGTTTTTCTTTCCACTCAAATGCATGTTTCAAGAATTCCTCGCGCGTCAAATCTGATTTTTTAATCCCTTCTTGACGAAGTTTTTGCACCACTTTGGCCTCTGTTGCAATAGAGGCATGATCCGTGCCCGGTACCCAACAGGCGTTTTTCCCCAACATGCGCGCGCGACGAACCAAAACATCCTGAATCGTATTGTTTAGCATATGTCCCATATGTAAAACTCCAGTAACATTCGGAGGAGGAATCACAATGGTATAAGGCTCACGCTCATCAGGAACCGAACTAAAATAACCTTTATTCATCCAGTGCTCATACCACTTTTCCTCTGCTTTGCCAGGTTCATAGGTTTTTGGGATCTCCATATTTGCTTCCTTTGAGAGTGCAAAGATAGGTATTAGGATTCTGAATTATGGAAGCTATGAATTCAAAAGGTTAAAAGGGTTCAAAAGTTGAAAGTTGAAAGTTGAGAAGGTTCAAAAGGTTCAAATGTTCAAAAGTTGAAAGTTAAAAGTTCTCGATTTTCACAGCGTTTGCTATTCTTTTTACCTTGAGTCCAATCGAAGGGGTGTCTCAATGTCTTTTGTCTTTTGTCTTTGAGCGCCAGCGGTCTATCTTCAAATGTTCAAATGCCTTCGGTGTTCAAATCTTTAGGGATTTGACGATTCGAAAATTCTCTATCTGACGTATCTTTACCCTTAAAAATTATGCGAAGAACTACCAACCTGCTAATTGTCTCTTTTTTGATGATCCTTTCATCCTGCTACAAGGGAAAAGCGGTTGATTTGATCGTTCACAATGCAAAGATCCATATAATGGATGATGCCGAGCATCTGGCAGAGGCCATGGCGATTAAAGACGGAAAGATCGTAGAGGTAGGTCCCGAAAGACAAATACTTAACAGATATGCCGCGAATGAAGAGATCGATGCTCAGGGAAGGGAAATCTATCCGGGATTTACGGATTGTCAAGGGCACCTTTTATCTTACGCTCAACAGAAATTAAGCGTTGATCTGACCGATTGCATGACTATGGATGAAGTATTGTTTCGTATCGAAAAACACCACTCGAAACATGACAGCAAATTCATTGTAGGACGAGGTTGGGATGAATGTCTTTTGATGAACGATTCTTTACCGGACAATAAAAAACTAAGTCTACTTTTTCCAAACATTCCGGTATGTCTGATTCATGCGGACGGTCATGCATTACTAGCCAACAGCACATGCCTAAAATTGGCCAATATCACACCGGACACAAAAATTCAAGGGGGATTGGTCGTTTTGAATGCACATTCAACGTGTTCAGGACTCTTGACAGATAAAGCCATGGAGCCGGTCTTGGCGAAAATCCCCAATTACTCAGAAAAAGATGTCATTTCGGCACTAAAGGATATAGAAATAGAACTGTTTCAATATGGTATTACCGGAGTGCACGAAGCAGGAATCGAATTCAGAGATATTTCGCTTTTCCGAAAACTGATTGATTCGTACAATTTTCGTTTAAACGTAAATGCCATGCTCACCCCTACCAGAGAAAATATTGCTTTTGCCAGAACGTGTGGTGTGTATAATTACAAAAACCTGTTGATCCGAAGTTTTAAAGTTATTGCGGATGGTTCATTGAACTCAAGAGGTGCATTATTAAAACAAGCTTACACGGACGAGCCAAATCATTTGGGCATGCCAATGACACCCTTGACAGAGTTGAAAAGGATTGCTAAAATCTGCGAAGAAACAGGTTATCAAATGAACACACAAGCCAATGGTGATTCTGCCAATGCCCTTGTATTAAACCTATATTCGCGCATTTTTGAAGTCAATAAAGACCACCGATGGAGAATTGAACAAACACAGATGATTGACATCAACGATTTTAACTTGTTCTCTAAATATGGTGTGTTTCCCTGTGTTCAACCCCTACAAGCCTCTAAAGACCAAAAATGGATCTCAGAGCGAATTGGACGTAAACGCATGAATGGCACCCATGCCTTTCATACCTTATTGAATAAATACGGCATGCTGGCCATTGGTTCAAGTTTTCCGGCAAACAGTGTTGATCCTTTTGCTACTATTTACGCAGCCATTAACCGAAAAAACGCAAATCCTGTTGAAGTGTCAAGATTTGAACCCAACGAGCGCATTACATTGTCGGATTGTTTAAAAGGGATGACCATTTGGGCGGCTTTTTCATCTTTTCAGGAGAATGATATTGGCACACTCGAAAAGGGTAAAGATGCTACGTTTACAATGTTGGAAAAACCAATCGAAGAGTCCAACTCGTATAAACCAAACTTTTCACTCCTCACGGTAATTAGAGGAAAAAAAGTATACTCTTCTCTTTAGTTTTACACCGCAAATTGGAATTTAGAATAGTTGAAAGATCATTTTGACTTAGCTTTGGAGAACCGCATCTTAACTCAACAACCCAGACACAAGTCGTTCAAAAACAAGCTAAAAGAAATGTGAAAGTTGGCTTCTTGAAAACTGGCACAATGACTTTCGGATTATGCAGTTTTAGACCACATCAAATTTTATCAGACACTATTAATTAATAATGTATTTGCTTATCTTTGAAATGATGCTCAACTCAATAATCTTTACTCACTATGACTGAATATCCATGGTTTTCCAGCTATCCTTCCTTTGTCGAACGAGCCATCCATTTGGATCGGTATGAAAACATCGTTCAAATTTTTGATGAGTCTGTCGCTAAATATGGCAACAAAGTAGCATTCAAAAATATGGATGTTACACTTACATTCAATGAGGTGAACACTCATGTCGATGCCATGGTTTGGTTTCTTCAGCACAAAACGAATCTTCAAAAAGGAGATCGGATAGCGCTTCAGATGCCCAATCTCCTTCAGTTTCCCGTAGCGTTATTTGCATGTCTTAAAGCAGGGCTCGTGATTGTGAATACCAATCCGCTGTACACCGCTGAGGAGATGAAACATCAGTATAAGGATTCGGGTGCTAAGGCAATTATCATCCTTGAAAACTTTGCCTATAATTTGGAAAGCATAATCTCAGAAACGCAAATAGAAACGGTCATTCTTACTAGTATTGGTGACATGCTTGGCGGACTTAAAGGAATGATTACCAATTTCGTGGTTCGTAAAATCAAGAAAATGGTTCCCCCTTACCGATTACAACAAGCATTTTCACTGAAAGAGATTTTGAAATCAAACCACGGAAAAAAGGGGAAAACAGTTGAACTGAAATCAACGGATCTTGCCTTTTTGCAATATACAGGCGGCACAACAGGAGTTTCGAAAGGTGCTTCCTTAACTCACGGAAACCTTTGTGCAAATGTTCAACAGATTGAAGCTTGGATTGGACATGTATTCAAGGATGGGGAAGATACCATTATCACGGCCTTACCACTCTATCACATATTCGCGCTTACAGCCAATTGTATTGTATTCTTTAGGTACGGAGCTGTGAATGTCCTTATCACAAATCCAAGAGACATGAAGTCCTTTTGTAAGGATCTTCAAAAAAATGAATTCTCTATTCTAACCGGGGTAAACACATTGTTCAACGGCCTATTGAACCAGGAAACCTTCAGAAATTTAGATTTTTCAAAATTAAAGCTATCTCTTGGTGGAGGGATGGCTGTGCAAGATGCTGTTGCCGAAAGATGGGAAAAATTAACCAATAGCCCCTTATTGGAAGCCTATGGACTATCTGAGACTAGTCCTGCAGCCACAATCAACCCCATTGACGGAACACATCGAAGAGGAACAATCGGCTTGCCTCTGCCTAATACGGACATCAAATTATTTGATGATAACGGAAAGGAAGTGGTGCAGGGTCAACCGGGTGAAATTGGCATTAAAGGTCCCCAGGTAATGAAAGGCTACTGGAACCGTCCTGACGAAACAGAGAAATGTATGAATGGCGACTATTTCTTGACGGGTGATATCGGCATCATGGAGGCGGATGGTTTTTTCAAAATCGTAGACCGAAAAAAGGAAATGGTACTTGTTTCAGGATTCAATGTGTTTCCTAATGAAGTAGAAAAGGCTATTGCAGAAAACCCTAAAGTATTGGAAGTGGGTGTCCGAGGTGAAAAAACCGCGGATGGAACAGAGTTTGTCAAAGCTTTTGTTGTCAAAAAAGACTCCTCATTAACTGCTGAAGAAGTAATTGAAGAAAGTAGAAAACTGCTTACCGCTTACAAGGTTCCTAGGGAGGTCGTATTCCGCGACGAGCTTCCCAAATCAAATGTTGGAAAGATCATGAGACGGCTTTTACAATAAAAAACTTTTATTCTAATTTTTGAGTGGTAATTTTCACTGTGACATTGTGAAATTCGGGATAATGAGTTCCCTCCTCGAATTTCCATTTCATAAGTTCGTTTTTAACTTTTATACGAGTGGGTGTCGAAATGACCGTGGTTCCATTTGTGAGAAGTTTGACTGAAGTTACGTGTCCCTGAACATTGACACCAAGTTCAAATAATAGCAAGCCCTCGTTTGAATCTTCAATTATGAAATTTGTTTTCGTGATTAATTTTCGCTCATCGTCAAGTAAACGTCCGCTTATTAGCTGACCAATTGCGCCATTGACAGCGAAGAAGAAAAGAAAAAAAGTAAATGATCTCATTAAGGTTTTCCTTCTTTGTACGATTGATACAGTTTCGAAGTTTCAATGATCAAGCGATTCTTCCCCAATTAGGACGTGACTTTAGAGCCTCTGTCAAGGTAAGATTCAAGGAGGCATGTTCGGGTTCTTTGAGGTCGGGATCCCTTGAAAGAACATCTTTGGCTTGTTCACGAGCCAAAATTACAATCTGGGCGTCTTTGGAAAGATCAGCAATTTTAAGGTCTAGCATACCGCTTTGTTGCGTACCCATAATATCTCCGGGCCCTCTCAAATGAAGGTCTACCTCAGCAATTTCGAAGCCATCATTCGTTCTTACCATAGTCTCTAAACGTTTCAATGTCTCCTTGGATAATTTATCACCGGTCATAAGAATACAATAAGACTGATCTGAACCTCTACCTACCCTTCCCCTTAACTGATGTAACTGTGAAAGCCCGAAACGTTCTGCACTTTCGATAACCATCACCGACGCATTAGGGACATTCACTCCTACCTCAATAACCGTTGTTGCAACCATAATTTGGGTTTCACCCTTCAGAAAACGTTGCATCTCAAAATCCTTATCTTCAGGCTTCATTTTTCCATGCACTATGCTGACTTTGTATTCAGGGAGAGGAAAGGCTCTTGATATGGCTTCATAACCCTCCATCAGATTGTTAAAATCCAGCTTTTCCGATTCATTAATTAAAGGATAAACAATATATATCTGTCTGCCCAGTGCGATCTGTTCGCGCAAAAAACCAAAAAGTCTTAAACGGTGAGATTCATACCTATGAATGGTTGTCACAGGTTTTCTTCCCGGAGGCAATTCATCGATCACAGAGACATCCAGATCCCCATAAAAGGTCATAGCCAGTGTTCGAGGGATAGGTGTAGCCGTCATAACTAAAACATGAGGAGGTATCGTATTTTTCACCCTCATTTTAGCCCGCTGGGCCACTCCGAAGCGGTGTTGTTCATCAATAACCACTACTCCTAAATTAGCAAACTGAACAACATCTTCCAATAACGCATGTGTCCCAACCAAAATTTGAATGGTTCCATCAAGCAAACCCTTGTGAATTTCATCTCGTTCTCTCTTTTTTGTAGAACCGGTCAGCAACCGTAACTCAACCGGAAGTCCATTCATCAACGAACTAATTGTTTCAACGTGCTGTTGGGCCAGTATTTCCGTTGGAGCAATGAGTGCAGCCTGAAACCCATTATCCATGGCCATGAGCATAGTTAATAAAGCTACCAATGTTTTTCCGGAACCCACATCACCCTGCAGTAATCGATTCATGTGGTGTCCCGAAAGAAAATCCTTTCTAATTTCTTTTAAAACACGTTTTTGTGCGTTTGTCAATTGAAAAGGCATGAAGTGTTCATAGAAATCTGTGAATAGCTTCCCCACTTCTTTAAAAACAAATCCTCTCGAGCGTTGTGTTGTAATCTGCTTACGGATTTGAAGTTCTAACTGCAAAAGGAATAACTCTTCGTATTTCAAACGAAAACGAGCTTCCTGATAATTATTTACCGTTTCAGGTCGATGTACGCAATAGAGCGCATGTTCACGCGACATCATTCTATTTTCCTTCAGAATCGATTCGGGTAGCAGCTCAGGAATTCTACCCTTTATCTGAAGTACAAGAACTGCCGTCAATTTCTCTATTCCTTTTGAATGCAATCCTTTAGATGTCAATTTTTCGGTTGAAGGATAAACCGGTTGTAATCCCGTCTTTTGATGCACATCTTTCCATTCGGTGAGTTCAGGATGCGGAATACTCCACGTAGATCCATATTGTTTGGCCTTGCCGTAAACCTGATACTCTACACCCACTTTTAGAAGTGGTTTAATCCATTTAACACCCTGAAACCAAATAAGATCAATCACACCCGACTCATCCTGAAATTTGGCAGTGAGACGCTTGTGTCGCGTGTTCCCACTTTCCGCTATTTGAATGATACGACCTTTAAGTTGCGCATAAGAATCCAAACTAATTAACTCATTAATTTGATGATATTGAGAACGGTCAATATACCTGAAGGGGAAATAATTCAATAAATCTCCAAAGGTACGAACCCCAATTTCAGAAGTAAGCAGCTCTGCCCTCTGAGGTCCAACGCCCTTTAAGTACTCAATAGGTGTAAGCAGGAATTCATTCACTGTCTAAAATTAGCAAAGGGAATCCAAATGCATTGGACGGGCTATTTCTTTTCGTTGAAAAGCTCAATGCCCTCATCGAGCCACCTCTTAAAATCTTGTGGATTACTCGTATGCTCATAATCTGCCGATCCATTGGACAGATCATTGCCATTCAAATCATGCATCACATAATAAGGTTGGGCGAGAATGTTGTATCGCTTAATTTGCATCATTTTCCATTTATCCCCTGTAGTTTCAACCGACATCATTTTACCCGGATATACCTCTAATTTACCTTTTTCTATTGCCGGTAAATCCACTCGCTCATCCACATGAAGTGACGCAATTACCACATCATTTCGCAACCTTTCAATAATTCCTTTCTGACCCCAAACCTTTTGCTCCATTTTGCGGCAATTAACACAATTAATCCCTGTAAAATCAACCAAAAGCGGTTTATTCACCTTCTTTGCATACGCCAGGGCCTTCTTATAATCATGGAACAACCAAATATTTTGTGGACCGAGGACGCTGCCTTCAGGACCGTTACCCTTAGATTGAAAATTTAATCCAATCATCGTACCAACCGACTCGCTATACTGAGGAGGAGGAGGGAAAGCACTTAAAATACGGAGAGGAGCCCCCCACATTCCGGGTAACATATATATAACTAAAATCAGGGAGGAAGTACCAAGGAGAGCGCGACCTATTGAAATTTTTTCTGTTGGATTATAGTGTGAAAGGTGGAACACGCCTAAAAGATAAAGTGCGAGAACCAAAAAAATAGCAATCCAAATGGCCAAGAACAATTCGCGTTCTAAAAGATGTAAGTCCCATGTCATATCGGCATTGGATAAAAATTTAAACGCCAGCGCCAATTCAAGAAATCCAAGTACCACTTTCACGCTGTTGAGCCAGCCTCCTGATTTCGGCATGGAATTCATCCAACCGGGAAAAGCAGCAAACAATCCAAAAGGCAAAGCGAGTGCAAGAGAAAATCCAAACATGCCAACAATGGGAGTGATTCCACCGTGTCGAGCAGCCTCTACAATCAATGTCCCAACAATTGGTCCGGTGCAGGAAAATGAAACCAAAGCCAGCACGAGTGCCATAAAAAATATCCCGATTAATCCCCCTTTATCAGCATGAGCATCTGCTTTATTTACCCATGAATTCGGCAAACGTATTTCAAAAGCCCCCAGGAAAGAAATGGCAAAAACGATAAGCAAGAGAAAGAAAAAGAAATTAAACCATGGATTTGTGGACATATTATTGAGTGCTTCTTCCCCAAAAATAGCCGTCACCGCGGTTCCCAATACAATGTATATCAATATGATAGACAATCCATAAATGAAAGCCTTGCGTATTCCTTCTCCTCTCGTTTTGCTTTGCTTCGTAAAATAACTGACCGTCATAGGAATCATAGGTAGAACACAAGGCGTGAAAAGTGCTACTAAACCACTCATGAAGGATAAAATAAAAATCCCCCACAACGTAAGATTTTGACTTAGATCACGCTGATCTCCTTTATCAGACAATTGTTGCTCTTTTCCAGCATCCTCTGCAGAGGCTACTTTTTCAATTGTATCATTTAAACTAACCTCAGACCGGAATGTATCTTGAACTGAACTGCTGTTGGTTGCTCCCGGAACCTGTTCTTCAACTCCTTTAACTTTTAATGTAAAATCTATTGAATGATCGGGAAGGCACTTGACTTCATCACAAGGCTGAAATGAAAAACTCCCTTCCAGAGTAAAATCCTGCTTAGAAAGCACATTTATCTTTTGTTTGAGCTGAAAACTTCCTGTATGATACGCCAGATGTTCATCTGTGATCTCGTCATATCTTTCGATCGGTTTAGGCTCGATTGTACCCCCTTTTGGCTTATATGCGGCAGACTTCTTAAAAACCATGGAAGTTGGAAACCCAAAACTTCCCTTCGGCAATTTAACCGCGTTAATATGCCAATTTTCAGCACATTTAACCAAAGCCGTGATCGTTGCCTCACTACCCCTTTGTTCAATTTGAAATGAACACTTGACTTTATCTTCGGGTAGTTCTATCTGAGCAGAAAAAGGATGAACAAAAAGAAAAAGTATGTAGAAGAACAGTATATGACGCATCATGAAGTAATTTTTAACGGAAAATAAGGGTTGCCTAAACGAATTTTAACTTCCTTTTCTGTTCCGAAACCTGCCGTATCCAACTGAGCGTGTTGTTGCCAAAACGAACTTAAAGACTGAATTATCTTAAACAAGAAAAGCAGAGCCAAAGTAGTATAAAAAGCCATCTTAAATTTTGACATACATCAAAATTAAAAAGGATCAACATATGTCGATCCTTCAAAATCAAAGATTAGTAAACTTTATTTCATTTTTAAATTAAATTCTAATTTCCAAGATTCGTTCAATAGGAATCCAAACTCCACCTTTTAGACAGATAAACTTGGTTCCTGCTGCCCATATGGTCGTATCCACACGTTTCAAGCCAGAATCATCACGAAAAATGATCGAAACTTTACTCCTGTGACCATTCCCCAAAATAGTTGCATTCTCAATCTGAGTGCGCAAATCCGGGTGCTGTGTAATCTCTACTTTCTCGCTGAAAATCAACGAAGAGATCTTTTCCTTCTCAATTAGTTCCGGTTCCATAATCGCTTAAATTAAAATTGGTGATATTTGGTTAAGTTAAGGTTAATTTCTCTTCTTTCATTAACAAATGAGCAATTTTAACCATCCAATGAACAAAACTAACATTTTGTCGAATATTTGCAATCATTAAATTAAATATCTTGCCGTAGCTGACACAGTTTGATCACAAAATTGTTGTTTTTCGAACAAGAACTTTCCGGTAATCGCAATCATCGCTGCATTATCCGTACAATATTCAAAACGAGAGATATAAACTTTCCATCCTTTTTGACGAGCCTTAAAATTCAATGCATCTCTCAATCCGCAGTTTGCGGAGACACCGCCTGCAATCGCAATATCCATGATCTTCAGATCGTCTGATGCTTTGGATATTTTTTTTAGCAGAATTTCAATAATTGTATGTTGTATGGAAGCACAAAGATCATTCAGATTGTTCTGAATAAACCGCTCATCCTCCATTTGACGTTTTTGCAAAAAGTAAAGGATAGAAGTCTTTAAACCACTGAAGCTAAAATCATACCCTTTAATGTTTGGTTTTGCAAAAGTGAATCTCAAGGGATCACCAAGCTTTGCATGCTCATCGATCAATGGTCCACCGGGATAAGGAAACCCTAATAATTTCGCCGCCTTGTCGAATGCTTCCCCGGCGGCATCATCAATTGTCGTGCCAATAACCTCCATAACAAGCGGTCCTTTCACAAGAACGATTTGAGTATGTCCACCGGATACCGTAAGACACAAAAATGGAAAATTGGGATGATCCTTTCCCGGTTCCTCAATGAAATGTGCCAAAACATGTCCCACCATGTGATTTACCTCTATTAAAGGTATATTCAATGACAAGGCAAACGCCTTTGCAAAAGAGGTGCCAACAATGAGTGAACCGAGCAAACCCGGTCCACGGGTAAAAGCAACGGCCGAAAGTTGTTCTTTATTTACAGATGCTTTTTTAAGAGCTGCATCTACAACGGGTACAATGTTCTGCATATGTGCCCTACTTGCGAGTTCAGGTACAACACCACCATATTGTTCATGGATTTCCTGTCGAGCGATTACATTACTTAAAATGGAATTGTTTTTGAGAACAGCGGCAGAGGTATCGTCACAAGAAGACTCGATTCCCAGAATAAATATATCTTTTTCAGGCAAGTTCCGTAAGTTTGTAACTGATGTCAAAATTACTGAAAATAACGGCAAGCACATTGGCAGTTATACTAGATTGGGCTCTCCTCATAATTGTATTTTTTGCTTTTGCCATCAGAACATCACCGATCCAAACCTTCTTTGCTCAAAAAGCAACCTCCTTTTTGTCAAAGGAACTCAATACGACCATAAACATAGATAAGGTAGCCATCATTTTTTTTGACAGGGTAGCGTTGGACGGTGTACTTGTTTTGGATCAAAAGAAAGACACCTTGGCATACATCAACACTTTATACGCCAACTTGGATGAAATCAACCTCATAGCAGGCAGAGCAAGAATCGGAGAAGCCGAGCTCGAAGATGGCGTGATCCATCTCAACCGGGATGCTGAATCAGGGGATTATAACTACGAATTCCTGGAAGACTATTTTTCAAGTGGCAAACGAACCAAAAAAGCAAAGCCCTTCGACGTTTATCTTGAAAAAATAAAGTTACGAAGTATTGATTTTAAATACGATGATTACAGAAAAGGCTACAGTGATTTCGGGGTTGACTATGACCACATTTCTTTAAAAAATATTGATCTTGATGCATCAAAATTTTACTCCTCTAAAGGAGTTTTTGCTTTCAACGTTGATCATCTCAAAGCAACAGAACAATCCGGTTTCATTCTGAATAAACTTTCGATGAATGTACGAATAGAACCGGACGGACTCAAAATTAAAGAGCTTCGCATAAAGACACCGCTCTCCAGAATCACTATTCCAAAATTCGATCTGATACTGGACGAAATAATTGATTTTGAAACATTTGAAGACAGCTCAAGCTTCGATGCCGAACTTTCTGAAAGCTCAGTTTCACTGAAAGATGTATCCTATTTCGCCTCTGCATTGGAAGGCATGGATCAAATAGTAAAGATTAGTGGAAAGGTGACAGACAAAGTAAAAAATTTACGAATCACGGATTTAAATCTCCGGACAGGAAATGCTTCGGTAATAAAAGGAGACTTGCTGCTTCCTGACTACAGAAACCCGGATCATGCGACATTCAAAGAAAAGATCGACTATGCCCATATTTCACTGGTAGATTTAATCCAAATCAATTTACCTGTTGATGCCAAAAACCGGCATATCATGATTAGCACCGAACTTATGCGCTTCAATTACATTGACGCATCGAATCTTCGATTGAACGGAACCTTAGCTTCCTTTGTTATAAAAGCTGACAGTCTTAAAACTGCGACAGGAGCCTTATCTCTCAAAGGGGGCATGCGCTTTACAGAAACAGGAGTTTCATATAAGTTCCAACCTTCTGATTCTGCCTCCGCTCCTTTAACACTGAAGAATGTTCATTTGGGTAAGTTATTAAATAACAATGATTTTGGTCGGATAAATGGAGCGTTTCAATTATCCGGTGAGACATTTTACAATGGTAATTTCGACCTGAATGCTATAACAGGAGAGATCAATCGCCTTCATTATTTGGATTACGATTACCAAAATATAATAATTGAAGATGGTCAATTTGTGGATCAGGTATTTGAGGCTAAAATCGACATCAAAGACGATAATCTCAATTTAACCTACAACGGAAAAATTGATTTCAAAGGGAAGCAGCACATGGTATTTTCGGTTGATTTACTCAAAGCGAATCTGTCGAATCTGAAACTAACTGATGAGGCTGATTCTAAGTTGTCAGCAAACTTTTCGGTCGACATTTCAGGAATGACTCTAAATACCTTCGAAGGATTTGGTCGACTTCAGAGTTTGTCATACACCGAAGGAATCAAAGAGATACGAATTCCCACCCTGACCGTATCCATGAATCGCAGAAAAGAAGAAGATCTATTTACCGTTAGAAGCAGGGTGGCCAATGCGACATTGAAAGGTAAGGTTGACTTCGAAAATCTGGTCGGAGATTTCAAGGAGCAATTCAGCAAAGTCTTTCCTTCCATAAAATCTGTCGTTTCCGAATCTCAAAAGAAAAAGAAGAAGAAAAAACGATCCAATCCACCTAAAAGTCATTTCAGTTATGAAATTGAAACGGAAGAAACGGACGACGTGCTAGCCATTTTTGTCCCCGATCTCAAGATCAAACCCGGAAGCAAACTAAAAGGCTATTATGACGGGACAAGGTCCTATTTTTTATTAAACTTTTCCTCCGAAGAAGTTGATTATCAAACAATTAAATTTAAAGGTATTTCACTCAATCAACAATTGACAAGTACCGAAATAAAAGCCCAATACCTGGTCAATGAATTTTCATATACCGACTCCATCGTATTTCATCAACTAGGATTCTTAGCAAATGGCACACAACATGTCCTAAATTCTACTCTTTTTTGGGATCAAGGAACAGACGATGATTCGAAGATAGTGTGGAAAACGTTCATACCGGGCAACAGTCAAATTCAATTCGAACTTCAACCCTCCTATTTCAGTATCAACCATCAGCGTTGGGAAATTGAAAATAAATCAGATCTCACCATCGACAGTTCTGAAATTCATGTTTCCAATTTAAAATTACAACGTGGTAGGCAATTTATATTGTTAGACGGATGTATTTCCAGAAATGACGCAGACAAATTAAATTTTCGAGCAAATGACATCAATCTGGCAGATATAAGTGAGTTGCTTGGAACAACCGTTGCCATGGAAGGAATAATGAACGGTTGGGGCTACATTTCTAACCCATACACCAATTTGTCATACATGGGAGACGCGTCGATTCAAGATCTCCGACTAAATAAACGGGAAGTCGGTGATATTTATCTTCAATCGGATTGGAACAAAATGCGAGAAAGCATTGGGCTAAATGGTGACCTTACCTATCGTGGCTCACAAACATTTCGTTTTGAAGGAAATTATTTTCTTGACAGAGATAGAGACAATCTTGATTTTGATCTATTATTCGATCATACCGACATTCAGTTTACAAATGCTTTTATGGATCCGGACGTCGTAAACAATATCAAAGGAATGATAGATGGAAAATTAAAAGTCTCGGGAACACCCGAATTTCCAAAGTTAAAGGGTGAAGTAAATCTTCTCGCCGGAAATGCAAAAATCGAGATATTAGGTGTGAATTTAGGGTTAAATGGAAAAATACGCGCAGATGAATTTGGATTATACATTGACAATATGCCGGTTACAGATGAAGAAGGCAGTTCTGCAGGGCTCGTAGGATCAGTATATCACACTAATTTCCAGGATTGGAACTTTGATTTGCAGTTTGATCTGGATAGAAATTTATCCATCTCACCATCTATTTACAGAAATCTCATTCCAAACTCCAAAACAATGAATAAATTCCTGATTTTGAACACAAAATATAAAGAAGGTGAATACTATTACGGAAAAGGATACGTAACAGGTACAGCAAACATATTTGGTTATACTGACAATATTGATATTACGGTCGACCTTAAAACACAACGAGGAACACAAATCAATTTTCCTATGTATGGGATGTCGGAACTGGAAGAAGAGGAGAGCTATATTCTTTTCAAGAAGAAAGGAGAACAATTTACAAATGTGGAACCTAAAATCGATTTTACAGGTGTTAATTTGGATCTCAATTTCAGAGTAACTCCCGATGCAAGGATGCGCATCATATTCAATGAGACTACAGGCGACGAAATCAATGCAACCGGAAGTGGTGACATTTCATTAAAACTGGACAATCTGGGAGATTTAGCCATGGAAGGAACATACCGTTTGAAAGAAGGTTCATACAATTTTGCCATGGGTCCCATTAAACAACCTTTTTACATTGAGGAGGGGAGCACAATCACTTGGACTGGAGATCCTTACAATGCATCACTTGATCTCAAAACGTATTACGAAGTATACGCTAATCTGACTGAAATAGCCCCTGACCAATTCCAGGGTAGCACGGCAAATTCAACCCAAAAAATTCAATGCTATCTTGGTCTGACGGAAACTCTCATGAAACCATCCATCAGCTTTGATATAAAAGCTCCTAAAGCTGATGAATCCGGAAAAGCACTGGTCAACCGTATTACAGGAGACAAAGATGAATTAAACAGGCAGTTTTTTTCGCTCATGTTATGGAAACGTTTTCAACCTTTGAGAGGAACGACCGCTGCAGGTGGTTCAGCGGCAATGGACCTCGTTTCCAACCAAATCAATTCCATGTTGGCTCAGGTATCAAAAGATTACAAATTAAATGTTAATCTCGACTCCGATCAACAAAGGGGAGAAAGCACATATGAATTCGGCGTAACGAAAGGCTTCATGGATAACCGCTTAATCCTAAATGGAAGTTTCGGTGTGGAAAATGTTTCAAAAGCTAGTCAAAGCGCATTAATTGGAGATGTACGATTAGAATACCTGCTAAATGAAAGCGGCACCGTTAGAGTTAATGTTTTCAATGAATCGAACGATTATACGGTTATTCAGGAAAAAAACTTAGGCCCATTTACCCAAGGAGCAGGAATACATTATCAGGAAGATTTTGACAATTTTAAAAATTTCAAACTCGCACAGTATTTTCTCGATGTTTTCAGAAGCAAAACGAATAAGCGTTATCCCGCAAAAAGAAAGAGAAGACAAACAGCCATTACCGACTGAACTTTGGCTTGCGAAAACTTATCACTCACGATGTCTGTCAATCATTTGTTAATTTTACTACGAAATTAGAAACCCTAATGAAAAAAGTACTCATTGCCAACCGCGGAGAGATTGCACGACGCGTTATCCGTACATTAAAGAAGATGAATATTGCCAGCGTGGCTATCTATTCTGATGCAGATCGAAATGCTCCTCATGTACTCGAAGCAGATGAAGCAGTTTATGTGGGCCCGAGTCCTTCCTCTGAAAGCTATTTAAAACAGGACTTAATTCTTCAATACTGTAAAGATCTTGGTGTAGATGGGATTCACCCCGGCTACGGTTTTCTTTCCGAAAACGCAGGCTTCGCGAGAAAAGTTAAAGCTGCAGGGATAAAACTTATCGGTCCCTCTCCTGAAAGTATGGAAATCATGGGAGATAAACTAAGTGCTAAGCAGGCAGTAAAAAGTTATAACGTACCTTTAGTTCCGGGAGTTGATGAAGCTATCAGTGACTTGGCTCAGGCTATAAAAGTCGCTGAGGAAGTTGGCTACCCCATATTGATTAAGGCCTCTTCGGGAGGAGGAGGAAAGGGCATGCGACTCGTAGAGCGTTCGGAGGATTTTTCTGAACAGATGCGATTGGCACAAAATGAGGCAAGGTCATCTTTTGGAGATGATGCTGTTTTCATCGAGAAGTTCGTGAATAAGCCACGCCACATTGAAATTCAGGTTTTTGCAGATGGTCATGGCAATGTGGTTTATTTATTCGAGCGAGAATGCTCTATCCAAAGGCGTCATCAGAAAGTAGTTGAAGAAGCGCCAAGTGCCATTGTTCATCCTGAACTCCGAAAGCGTATGGGAGAGGCGGCAGTGGCCGTTTGCAGGGCATGTAATTATGAGGGAGCGGGTACCGTTGAATTCCTGCTGGATGCGGATTTAAATTTTTATTTCCTGGAAATGAACACACGCTTGCAGGTAGAACATCCTGTAACCGAGGAAATTACAGGCTTGGACCTTGTTGAATGGCAGATAAGAGTGGCACGAGGAGAAAAGCTACCAAAACTTCAGGAAGAACTTACCATTCACGGCCATGCAATCGAAGTTCGCGTCTATGCGGAAGACACCTTAAATGGATTTACGCCGGACATTGGGAATCTCAAACGCTACCGTATCCCTTCAGGGCGAAGCATTCGGGTCGACGACGCATTTGTAGAGGGAATGGACATACCCATATACTATGACCCAATGATCGCGAAGTTGGTGGTGTGGGGAAAAACGCGTGAAGATGCTATCAACCGAACCATCAAAGCCATTGATGAATATCAAATTTCAGGTTTGAAAACGACACTTGATTTTGGTAAGTATGTCATGAAACACGAAGCGTTCCGATCTGGAAATTTTGATACGAATTTTGTAAAACATTATTTTCAAGATCCCACCATAATGTATGAATCTATGTATGAAGAACGCGATGCATTGCAACATGGAATCAATCAATTGTGGGATTCTATTAAGGAGAGAAACCGTAAGGAGTATTCCTCACGGGAAATAAGCAGTTCATGGATGAACGGAAATCTTTAATGACTTATACAAAATTCCGGCAAGCAGTTGCCAGTTGTTACAATTAACTCTACTTTTATCGTTCAAAATTCACATGAGATGAACTTACACGAATATCAGGGAAAATCCATTTTAAAAAGTTACGGAGTCGCAATCCAAGAGGGCGTTGTGATTGATAAAGTTGAAGATGCTGTTGAAGCTGCGAAAAAACTGACCGAACAAACCGGTACCGGATGGTATGTGGTAAAGGCACAAATACATGCCGGAGGACGAGGAAAGGGAAAAGTGGAAGAAACCGGCTCCAACGGTGTAGTTCTGGCAAAAGGAATTGGTGAAATTGAAGAAAAAGTTAAAGGGATACTTGGGGGGCATCTAGTGACACTTCAAACGAATGGTAAGGGGAAAAAGGTGAATAAAGTGCTTATAGCCCAGGATGTTTATTATCCGGGAGAATCCTCGACTGAGGAATTCTACATGTCGGTGCTTCTGGACCGCGAAAGAGCGCGCAATGTAATTGTATATTCCACCGAAGGAGGAATGGATATCGAACATGTTGCAGAACATACCCCTGAAAAAATTTACAAAGAATTCATCGACCCCAGAGTCGGAATACAAGGTTTCCAAGCAAGAAAAATTGCCTTTAATCTAGGTTTGAGCGGTGAAGCGTTCAAGCAGATGACCAAATTCGTTGTTTCGCTTTACAATGCTTATGAAGGAATTGACGCGTCAATGTTCGAGATCAACCCCGTATTGAAAACGTCAGACAACAAAATTATCGCTGTAGACTCGAAGGTCACATTGGATGGCAACGGATTATTCCGTCACCCGGATTATGCCGCTATGCGCGACAAAACCGAAGAGGATCCGACAGAAGTTGAGGCTGACGAAGCAGGATTAAATTTCGTGAAACTGGACGGAAACGTTGCATGTATGGTAAACGGTGCCGGTTTGGCTATGGCAACCATGGATATCATCAAATATTCAGGTGGTAATCCAGCTAACTTCCTGGATGTTGGAGGCACAGCGAATGCAGAGCGTGTAGAGAAAGCATTTCATATTATTTTAAAAGATCCGAATGTTAAAGCAATATTAATCAATATCTTTGGAGGAATTGTTCGTTGTGACCGGGTTGCCCAGGGTGTTGTGGATGCTTACAAGAATATGGGGTCTATTCCGGTTCCAATTATCGTGCGACTTCAAGGCACCAATGCTGAGGAGGCGAAAAAACTCATTGATGAATCCGGCTTAAATGTGCACTCAGCGGTACTTCTTCAGGAAGCTGCTGACAAAGTTAAAGCGGTATTAGCTTAACTTGTATGACAGGAAAGAACCTCTTTAAATAGGGGTATTTTTTTTGTTGGATTTGGAATTGATCATTCTGATTTCACCTAACTGATGTAATCGTGAATATCTTCAATCGAAATATGATCATATATAAAACACCTGCAGAGATTGAAATTATGCGCGAAGCTGCGCAAATTGTGAGTCGCACACTTGGTAAAATTGCAGAAGTGATACAACCGGGTATTCATACGTTAATGTTGGATGAACTGGCGGAGGATTATATTCGTTCACAACATGCGGTTCCTGGTTTTAAAGGAATGTATGATTTCCCTTACACTTTATGTATTTCGGTAAATGAGCAAGTTGTGCATGGAATGCCGAGTAAACGTGTTTTAGAGGAGGGCGACATTATTTCTGTAGACTGCGGAGCCCTGTTTGAGGGCTTTTATGGCGATCATGCATATACTTTTGAAGTTGGCGAGGTAAGGCCTGAAATAAAAAAGTTGCTGGCAGTGACGAAAGAATGTTTGTATATTGGAATAGAACAATGTACCACGTCTAATCGTATCGAAGATATTGGCTTTGCAATTCAGCAGTATGCCGAAAAGCATGGTTATGGCGTTGTACGAGACCTGGTTGGACATGGACTAGGCAAAAGTCTGCACGAAGATCCACAAGTTCCAAATTATGGTCGACGGGGACGCGGAAAAAAAATCCAAAATGGTCTAACCATTGCTATTGAACCCATGATTAACATGGGAACGGAGCGGGTTGTTCAGCTGGAAGACAAATGGACAATTGTGACCGAAGACAATTTGCCTAGTGCGCATTTTGAACATGATATCGCTGTGGTAGATGGTAAACCTGAGATACTTTCCACTTTCGATTATATAGAAAAAGCACTTAGCGCGAAAAATAAATGACGGGCGAACAGCGGTCGATTGCGGTAGTTTTGCTCATTTGTTTTATTTACGGATTCATATTTTGGATTCAGACAGGCGTATTCATCCTGCCAACACCCTTATTCCCCCTATTTTCGCTCATTGTAGGATTTTACATTTGCGCTCTGAACTTTGAATCCGATCGATATATTTCTTGTTTCATTGTTTTATCCCTGTTGGTCGATTTCTTGTGTTCTCCCTTCTTCTTGATGTTTGTTACAAATGAAGAAAAATTTATACTTTTCACGAATAGCGCATGGCTCGAAATCGCCAAACTAAGCTCTCTAATGTTATTTTTAATATCCGGAATTTTGTACCTGTTAAAGGAAAAAAGTATGCTATCAAAATGGCTTATACTCAGCTTTTCAACATGTTTTATCTCCTCCATCATCTTTAACTCTGTGGGATTCTATTGCATGTCTGTCTTAGCTCTACTTGTTTCCTACAGCAATGCCAAAGTTGTGCGATTCCCTCTTTATTACGTCGCGATTTTGCTTCTGTTTTTGAGATCTGTGGAATGGGCTTTCCTCAACTTTGCCTTATAGGCAGTTCCTTTTATTCTTTTGTTGAATCTTTTTAAAAAATTTATCTGAATTCGCCATCGAATTATTATTTTTGCCCCCTAGTTCTTTGAACATTGGAGGGATGGGTGAGTGGCTGAAACCACCAGTTTGCTAAACTGACGTACGGGTAACTGTACCGCGGGTTCGAATCCCGCTCTCTCCGCGTATTGGCAGTGCAAAAGATCATTCTGAGGGATGAGAAGCCGCGCGGGTTCGA
>JBIKYP010000123.1:0-4473 GCA_044355195.1 Crocinitomicaceae bacterium
GCATTATGCTCTTTGGTATTATCCTTCATGGGTAAAATTCTAAAAAATCGAGGAGAACATGCGGGTTCAAAATAGTTTGTGGTATCTTTTTGGAATTCTGAGCAAATCTTTAATTCCTTAAGCAAACTTAAATGAGAAGAATCAGGAAAATCCGTCTGGTTAAAAAGTGTTTCAATACCTTTAAAAACACCCTCCGTTGAAGGTGGAATTTTCTTTTTCGCAGGTTCCTGAACATCGTTACATGAACACATTGTAACCAGCATGAATAAAAAGACCAATAAATTAAACTGCTTCATAACACTATATCTTAAATCGCAAAAACCCCTCCTGAATATCGAAAGGCTTCACGAAAAGCCATCATATCCACACCGGTAGTTATATTATTCTGATCAAACCATTCCAACATGCGTTCGGTTGGCATATTCCCTGTCAAATCATCTTTCGCCATCGGACAGCCACCAAATCCTTTCAATGCACCGTCAAATCTTCGACAACCCGCCGCATAAGCTGCCTCCAATAATGCTATCGCACTTTCAGGTCGCGTATGCAAATGTGCTCCAAAGTCCACTTTAGGTAAAACACTAATCAAATGGGTCATAAGTTGCGTAACAACCGAAGGGTCTCCAATTCCAATAGTGTCACTAACCGCCTGAATTCGAATATCAAAATCAATATAAAGTCTGGTCGCCCATTTCTCCACCAACTCCACGCTCCATTCTTCTCCATATGGATTCCCAAAGCCCATTGACAAATAAATAACTAATTGCTTACTATGCTTCAGGCAAAGGGTCCGAATTGCTTCAACACGACCTAAGGACTCTTCAATTGAAGCATTGGTATTACGTCTTTGGAACTCTTCGGATACCGAAAAGGGAAAGCCTAAATAGTTGATTTCATCAAAACTGCAGGCGTCCTCCGCGCCACGTTCATTTGCCACAATTGCTAATAGTTTTGTTTCATCATTCAGCTCCAAAGATGTTAAAACCGTCGCCGTATCCCTCATCTGAGGAATTGCCTTTGGGGAAACAAAACTCCCGAAATCAATGGTGTCAAAACCACATTTAAGTAAAAGATTGATATAAGAAATCTTCAGGTGAGTAGGTATAAACTCATGTAATCCCTGCATAGCATCCCTGGGACATTCAATCAATTTCAGCTTGTCCATACGTTGATTTTTTGAGACAAAATAGCTTTGTTAATTCGCTTGATCAACGCAGGACCTTCATAAATGAAACCGGTGTAGACTTGAACAAGTTTCGCGCCCGCGTTTATTTTTTCAATAGCATCATTCGCACTATGTATTCCACCAACACCAATGATTGGAAATGAGCCATTCGACTTTTCGTGTAAAAACCTAATAACTTCAGTAGAGCGTTGTGTTAATGGTTTACCTGAAAGTCCGCCCGCACCAATAGATTGTATACGCTCTGATTGAGAATTTAAATTGGCTCTGCTGATGGTCGTATTCGTAGCGATTACTCCATGAATTCCAGAGTCTTTAACTATGTCAATAATATCAAGTAATTGATCATCGCTCAAATCAGGTGCAATCTTTAAAAGAATTGGTTTAATTGCAGGTTTTTTCCGATTAATATCCATTAACCCACTCAGAATCATAGTTAAAGGCTCTTTATCCTGCAATTCTCTCAAATTTGGCGTATTTGGTGAGGAAACATTAACTACAAAATAATCAACAACATCAAAAAGACCTTCAAAGCATTGAGCATAATCAGAAAATGCCTCTTCGTTAGGTGTGGTTTTGTTCTTTCCTATGTTCCCTCCGATAATCAATTTTGAATTTCTGTTTTTAAGATTTTCTAAGGCTCCTTCTATTCCTATGTTATTAAATCCCATTCGATTTATAATAGCTTCGTCCTTTTTTAATCGAAACAAACGTGGCTTTTCATTTCCGGACTGGGGCTTTGGAGTAATTGTACCAATTTCTATAAAACCAAATCCACATTGAGCTAACTGATTATAGAAATCTGCATCCTTGTCAAAGCCGGCAGCGAGTCCTACCGGATTTTCAAAGTGCAAACCAAACAGATCAACACCCAACTTTTCATTTTTTATACAAAAAAAAGATCTCCATACGAGCTTAAATCCGGGAATCCACAATAGAAGCCGGAGAGATCTCATTGTGAAATAATGCACTTTTTCAGCATCGAAAAGAAAAAAAATAGAGCGCAAAAACTTATACATCATACAAATGTAAAAAACAAAAAGAGGCAACGATTGAAGCCTCTTTCGTATAAATACAATTTCGCAACATTAGAATTTATATCTCATGTTTCTTCTGTAATGACGTCTACGCTGAATAGAATAATCTTTGTAGGTTACATTTCTCATCACCACTACATTGAGGTAATAGTAGGCATCATTTTGTGGTTGACCTCTCATCTGCCCGGGCTCAAACCAATTAGAGTTTTCTTTCGCTGGATTGGATAAATACGCCGCCTCAGGGGATGATAATTTTGAAGGATCAAAATAGACGCTGTGAACATCATCAATGTAGTCTGAGAATGTTTTAATAAAGGTTGCTTCAACAGCAAAACGCCATTGACGTCCAACACCAAAGCGAACCCCTAAGCCCATTGGAATAGTCATCGTAATGGGTAAGGTTTCCCTAGCACCACCTACAAGGCCTTGACCTTCAGTGTTCAATGGATCCAATGCCACCCATCGACCATTGTATTTTGCCTTGGGATTAAAATAGCTCACCCCAAATCCACCAATAAGATAAACTTGCTCGTTGTGATTTTTAAAACCGCCACCTGTTTTCAATCTATATCTTGCACCAAATTTTTCATTTGAAAAAAACACAAATTCAAGGCGTTGTTGCAACTCAATAATGGTAGACCTAAAATGAAGGTTTCTACTTTCTCGAACAATTTCATTGGTTAAAGCGTCGTCACCTCTCAATTGACCGATATTAAAGGTGGTGGTAGTTGCCCAAAAGGGATGGAATCGATATCGGTAACCTATCATACCTCCTAAACCCGTTGAGGGAAGATCTATGTCAACCAAACTAAAGTCCCTACCAATGTGATCGCTACCACCAAGATCACCGGTAAATTGAGTAACTCCAACGCCGAACAAAATCTCTTTTTTATTCGAAGACCAATTTCGCTGGGTATTAAAATTGGCAGTTTGAGACCTCAACGAAAATACTGCCAACATTGACAGAAGGAATGAAAACCTATAAGATATTATAATTTTGAACCGCAAAATAAACCATATTAGGTTACTAAATTAAAAATGTTTTTTGAAAGTGAGAAATGTTTTCAAACAGTTACCTCATCCTTTTTCAATAGAGCATTGTGAATTACACATTTAATTTGGCAAGATTTTGAATTTTATCGGCGGAAGCATTCGCCATTTACCCTCGCTGTTGAGAACATACATTTCGGTAAAAAAAACGACCTCTCCGGTATTATATTCAACTAAATCGTGTTTTAATTTTTCACTTAATCTATTTCCCTCTACAAATTCCATTACATCTGTAGTACCATTATAATAACCCACCATGTAGGATGAAATTGGAACTGCACTTCCACTTTCTATCATTTCAAATTTCAATAGTTCATTTCCTTTAATTGAACCATCACTGACACCTCCAATATTAGGCACATCTAAACGATTTTTTGACATTTCTCTATCTGGAAATTTGCGTCTACCACGATCAGGTCCAACCATCCCATTAAGAGATGTTTTATTGTAGTCTAAAGAAAATTGGGGATTCGGAGATTCGGATATTTTAACGGCTGTTGGCTGTTGGGTCTTTTTGATGCGTGCAGTGTTTTTAATTATCATTTTGGTATTCTTCCGCGCTTTGTTAATAAGTCTATCATTTGAAGACTGCTCGGTATTGATATTAACCTCCTTTGTAGCGTCTATTGATAGGTGAAAAATCAACCAAACAAAGGATGCGGCCAACAAACAAAGGAAACTTAAAACCCAGGGATTAAACCAAAAAGCTGATTTAGGCAGATCCCGTTCCAAGCCTTCATCATTGGGATTTTCGCCTTTACGTAATTCCTGTGATTCAGTGTTGATTTGGTCATCAATAACACTGTGCCTTTTCATAGTCTATTAATCGAGTTGAATAATATTTTCAGTTTTTCCAGCGCTCTGAACGATCTAACTTTTGCATTGTTCTCTTTAAGCTCCAAAATATCGCCAATTTCTTTGAATGTTCGTTTTTCAAAAAATCGAAGTTCAATGATCTGTAAATCCTTTGCGTTCAATTTCGAAAGTGCCAAAAATAAACGTCCTTTATTTTCTTCAGTCTGATCTTCCTCAAATTCATCGATCATTTCAAATATTCGAACAGAGTTCAGTTTTACGATTCTATCTGCTTTTCTATCCCGAAACGATTGATAAAGTTCGCTTTTAGCAATCCTGTAGAGCCATGACGAAAATGGTAGTCCCCTGAATTGATACTTGTGGATGTTGTTGATTGCCTTCATAAAT
>JBIKYP010000007.1:0-43759 GCA_044355195.1 Crocinitomicaceae bacterium
AGCGCTTAGCTAAGTAACAGAAAAGAATGATACAAACAAACAACATAATCCGAATATGGAATTTTTAACGGATGAATTGATGTACCTGACCAGATAAGAATTAATTCTTGTACGAATAAATAAAAAGAGAAACGATTTCATTTTACAGTTTTTTAAAACACTGCAAAAATATGGCCTCCAAAATGTCTAAAGAATAAGGCTTGATTATGCCCGCATTAAAAGTTTATTTCAAATTAATTAATTCAAGATGATAGCTTTATTAAGAGAATAACTAAAAGTTAACCCCAACTCGTACCTTCTTTAGAATCTTTTACGGAAATACCAGCTGCCGCTAATCCATCTCGAATTTTATCAGAAGTCGTCCAATCTTTATTGGTTCTGGCTTGCTGACGCAATTCGAGCACAAGGTCCATAACGGGTGCTAATTTGGAATCGCTATTTGCAACTCCTACCTGAAGTCCGAGCACATCCAGCACGAAAGCAGTCATTTCTTTTTTCATCAGGTCTCTATCCGTCACAGAAAGTGTTTCTTTTCCATCGTTCACCAAATTGATACGGCGCACTGCTTCGAACAAATTAGCGATCAGCATCGGTGCATTGAAATCATCGTTCATGGCAGCGTAGAATGAATCTACTATCTCCTGCATATTGAAGGAGGACTGTCCAGATACCTTGAGTTTATCAATAAGCATCATGGCATCCGAAAGACGTGTATACCCCTTTTCAGCAGCATCGAGAGAATCCTGTGAAAGATCGAGTGTGCTTCGGTAATGTGCTTGCATCATGCAAAAACGGATCACATTTGGACTGAACGGCTTGGTGAACAGACCAGTCGTTCCTTCTACGATCTCTTTCGGTAAAAAGTAATTCCCGAAGGATTTACTCATCTTTTGCCCATTTACATTCAGCATGTTGGCATGCATCCAATATTTCGCCGGGTTACAACCTCTGGAGCCGCAACTTTGTGCAATCTCGTCCTCGTGGTGCGGGAACTTAAGATCCATTCCTCCTCCGTGTATGTCGAAATGTGAACCAAGGTATTTCGTACTCATAGCTGTACATTCGATATGCCATCCAGGATTGCCGTCGCCCCAAGGTGAACGCCAGATCTGCATGTCCTCCGGATTGGCTTTTTTCCAAAGCGCAAAATCTGCAAAGAAACGCTTTTCGTCTTGTGCATTGAGTGTGCGTGTTTCTTCCGCCAATTCATCGACTTTTCTACCGCTTAAAATACCGTATTCATATTTCTCGCCGTATTTACGTACATCAAAATACACGGAACCATTAACCTCATAGGCAAAGCCATTTTCAATGATCTGTTCGATGATCTCGATTTGCTCTTGAATATGACCGGTAGCCGTTGGCTCAATGGAGGGGGGCAACATGTTGTAAATTCGTTGCAGTTCCTGAAACTTTACATTGTATTTATAGACAATTTCCAGCGACTGCACTTGCTCTAATCTGGCTACGGAACCGATATTGTCAACAACTTCACCTAAACTATTCGTAATGTGTCCGGCATCCGTAATATTTCGGACATATTTTACCTTGTAATCAAGCAATAGCAGATAACGGTATATCATATCGAAGTTAATGAACGTGCGCATATTACCCATGTGCGGCTCACTGTACAACGTGGGACCACAAACATACATCCCCACACGACCTTCATGGATCGGTTCAAACTTTTCTTTTATACCTTTTAAGCTATTGTATATCAGAAGATTGCCTTGACGTGTATTCATTCCTATTCATTTAGGATCTTGATCCCTAACTCATTTAGTTGCTCCTCATTCAATGGTGACGGTGCATCAATCATCGTATCACGCCCGCTATTGTTCTTCGGAAAGGCGATATAATCACGAATAGATTCGGATCCACCCATGGTTGCTACAAGACGATCCAATCCAAAAGCCAAACCTCCGTGTGGCGGGGCCCCATATTCAAACGCACTCATCAAGAATCCAAACTGCGCTTGTGCTTCCTCTTTGGTGAAACCGAGCAGATCAAACATGCGCGATTGTAATTTACGGTCATGGATTCGGATAGAACCTCCACCCAGCTCCACACCGTTCATTGCAAGATCATAGGCATTCGCACGTACCTTGCCCGGATTTGTCTGGATCAGATGCATGTCTTCCGGTTTTGGCGAAGTAAAAGGATGGTGCATGGCATGATAGCGACCGCTTTCCTCATCCCATTCCAATAAAGGAAAGTCAACTACCCACAATGGTTTGAACACGTTCGGGTTACGCAAACCTAATTCATCCCCCATATGTAGACGCAATTCACTCATTTGCTTGCGTGTCTTATCTAGATTGCCACTCAACACCAACAACAGATCTCCAGGTTTGGCGTTGGCTTTCCTAGCCCATTCCGCAAGATCTTCTTGCGAATAGAACTTATCAACGGATGATTTAAACGTTCCATCCGCATTGCAACGCACATAAACCAATCCCTTTGCTCCGATCTGTGGACGTTTCACCCATTCGGTCAGTTCATCAATCTGCTTACGGGTATATTCCACGCAATCCTCTGCATTAATAGCAATAACTGCTTCTGCACTGTCGAAAATGGCAAAACCTTTTCCTTTAGCTGCCTCATTCAGATCAACGAACTCCATTCCAAAACGGATGTCAGGCTTATCAGAACCAAAGCGAGCCATTGCTTCTGAATAATCCATTCGGGGGAACGTTTCGACGAGCTCTACGCCCCTAACAGTTTTGAAAAGGTGTTTAATTAGACCTTCGAACGTATTCAGTATATCCTCTTGCTCCACGAATGCCATTTCGCAGTCGATCTGTGTAAACTCCGGCTGGCGGTCCGAACGAAGATCTTCATCTCGAAAACACTTTACGATCTGGTAATACCTGTCGAAACCGGAAACCATCAACAATTGTTTGAAGGTTTGAGGCGATTGAGGCAAGGCGTAGAATTGTCCTTCGTTCATTCGACTTGGAACTACGAAATCGCGTGCCCCTTCGGGAGTAGATTTGATCAAAACCGGTGTTTCCACGTCCAGGAAATTCTGTGAGTTCAAATAAACTCTCGTTTCCAGAGCAACTTTGTTCCGCAGCATCAATTTTTGTTGTACCGGATTTCTGCGAAGGTCAAGGTAACGGTATTGCATGCGCAATTCATCACCACCGTCCGTATCATCTTCAATGGTAAACGGAGGAAGTTTAGCTGCATTCAAAATATTTAGTGTTTCCACCTTTATCTCGACCTCACCGGTGGGTAGGTTCTTGTTCTTGCTGGAACGTTCGATTACCATTCCTTTGACCTGAATTACAAACTCACGACCTAATTTTCTGGCTTTCTCACACAAAGGAGTATTATCCTCCATGTTGAAGGCCAATTGAGTAATCCCATAACGATCGCGAAGGTCCACAAAGGTCATCCCTCCAAGGTCTCTTGAACGTTGTACCCAACCGGCCAATGTTATTTCCTTTCCTGCGTCAGACAGACGCAATTCACCACACGTATGACTTCTGTACATAGCTATCCTATAATGGTATGTTTCCGTGTTTTTTAAATGGAAGTGCTTCCGACTTATTTTCTAGCATGCCAAATGCAGCTATTACTTTTGAACGTGTTTCTTCAGGAAGAATGACATCATCTATGATTCCTCTCTCAGCCGCACGGTAGGGATTTGCGAAAAGCTCAGCGTACTCCCCTTCTTTTTCTTTCCATTTAGCCTCCGGGTCTGCTGCTTCAGAGATCTCACGTTTAAAAATAATTTCTGCGGCACCTTTTGCTCCCATCACCGCAATCTCAGCCGTGGGCCAGGCGTAATTCATGTCAGCTCCGATATTTTTAGAATTCATCACGTCGAATGCACCGCCATAGGCTTTGCGCGTTATAACAGTAATCCTTGGTACAGTAGCTTCAGAGAATGCATACAACAACTTCGCTCCGTGCGTAATTATCCCACGCCATTCCTGATCAGTACCGGGCAAAAAACCGGGGACATCCTCTAATACAAGCAATGGGATATTGAACGAATCACAGAATCGAACGAATCGTGCTCCCTTGCGTGAAGCATCAATATCTAGTACACCGGCAAGTGCAGCAGGCTGATTGGCGATTACACCAATGGTCCTACCTTCAATCCTGGCAAATCCAACAACAATATTCTTCGCGAAACCCTCTTGTACCTCACGAAAACTTTGGTCATCAATCACACATTCAACAACCCTACGGATATCGTATGGAACGTTAACATTCTCCGGTAGAATATGCTTGATGTTTTCCAATTTTGAGGCTGTAAAGGAAAACTGGGAAGGCTGAGGAGGTAATTCGCGGGCATTTTGGGGGAAATACGTAATAAGATCACGCACTTTTTTGAGACACTCCACATCATTTGAAGCAGTAAAATGGTTCACCCCTGATCTTTCTGCATGTGTTTTTGCACCACCCAATTCTTCAGAAGTCACTTCCTCATGTGTTACCGTTTTTACTACATTTGGTCCGGTTACAAACATATAAGATGTTTCCTCGACCATAAAGACAAAGTCAGTAAGTGCAGGAGAATAGACCGCTCCACCAGCGCACGGACCCATAACGACAGATATTTGCGGAATGACACCTGAAGCTCTTGTGTTTCGGTAAAAAATATCGGCATAACCCGCTAAAGAAACTACTCCTTCTTGAATTCGTGCACCGCCGGAATCATTCAACCCTATAATCGGAGCTCCATTTTTCATAGCGAGATCCATAACTCTGCAAATCTTCGCTGCATGAGTTTCAGATAATGAGCCCCCCAAGACCGTAAAATCCTGAGAAAAAATGTAGACCAAACGACCATGAATCCTTCCAAATCCTGTTATCACCCCATCTCCGGAAAAATGCTGTTTATCAAGTCCGAACGTAGTTGCACGGTGTTCCACAAACTGACCTATCTCATTAAAAGATCCTTCATCAAGCAATAAAGTTATTCTTTCCCTTGCAGTTAATTTTCCTTGTTGGTGTTGCTTATCAATGCGAGCCTGTCCACCACCCAGAGCAGAGGTTTGACGTTTTTCCCTAAGGGATTCATTCTTACTCATTTTTGCTTTTTTGACCTAATAAGCAACAAATATAGTTTTAAATTATTCCGTCAAGAGAGAGAAATTCAATCACCAAAGAAAGATCTCTCTCATTTTTCCATAACTCATCCGAGAGAATAACCCAAATTTCTTTATTTCTGTCCCAAAAAGTATTGATTATGGGTGTTCAAGGCATTCTAAAATTTACTTTACACGGAGAATGTTCTTTAGACAGCAATTACAGGCAGATAATGACTTGAGGAGAATCAGGATTAGTCACTTATACCGGGTTTTGAACCAACGGCTCTTCAAATATTCAAATTTACTTGTCAGATTTCTAGTGTCATCCGGACAAGACGTTTTTCAATGAAAGAAAACATTATTAAGAACTATTCATACATTTGTTAAACAAGGTTTCTAAGCAGATGAGGATATTTAAGGGATTAGAGCATATTGATATATCATCACCGGTTGTTACAATTGGGACCTTCGACGGAGTACACCTCGGGCATCAAAAAATTATTACACGGCTCAATGAGGAGGCGCGTAAGTCAGGAGGAGAGTCGGTATTGTTTACCTTTTTTCCTCATCCGAGAATGGTTATCTATCCTGAATCACATGGATTAAAGCTCTTACAAACGCAGGAAGAAAAATTAGATAAACTTGAACAAATGGGTTTACAGAACCTTATTATTTACCCGTTTGATTTCGAATTTAGTCGCAAGTCCGCCATCGAATTCGTTCGTGATATTTTAGTGAATAAATTACATATTAACAGACTAGTAATAGGTTATGATCATCAATTTGGAAGAAACAGAGAGGGAACTATTGAATTTTTGAAAAATATTTCCGAATTATATGAATTCGAAGTTGTTGAGATACCGGCAGAAGAAATTGATGCTATAAATGTGAGTTCTACCAAGATTCGTGACTTAATTGTACAGGGCAGAGTTGATCGAGCCACCGAGTTTTTGGGTGCTCCATACACACTAAAAGGTAAAGTAATTAAAGGTGACCAACTCGGGCGGACTATCGGCTATCCTACTGCCAATCTGGAAATAGTCGATTCTGAAAAACTCATTCCCGGAAATGGTGTTTATGCTGTTACGAGCATCGTTAACTCTAAAATGTATTGCGGGATGATGAACATTGGTTTTCGTCCCACAGTTTCCCTAAATTCAGGAATGCGAGCAGAAGTTCACCTATTTGATTTTGATCAAGATATTTATGGACTTGAATTGGAGGTGCATTTTATTCAGAAAATTCGTGAAGAACAGAAATTTATTGATATTGAAGGGCTTCGACATCAACTGCAAAATGACGAAAAAACTGCTCGTATTTTTCTCTTGGATTGTGCTCATTAATGGGTTCGTTGCTCAAACGCAACATCCCTTTTTGAAGTGGGAAGATGTTCGTCATGCTTCACCTGACACCGTTTACTACATTTCGTTTTCTAAATCCAAAGTATCAGAAATTCCTAAAGATCTTGCTCAATTTCACAAAGTGAAGGGACTCGACCTGTCACGCAATCGATTAACGACCTTACCTGAATTTTTCGGATCATTTGACAGTTTGGTATATTTGGATCTGTCTCGAAACAATTTTGACCTATTCCCCATTGAATTATGTCGTCTAACAAATCTTCAAAAACTTATATTTAACCGAAATAATTTTAGTCAATTGCCGGAATGTATTCAGTATTTAGAGCGATTAAATTTTCTTGATCTATGGGCTACCCCAGTCATTAGTTTTCCGCCCGGAATGAAAAATTTAAAATCTTTAAAAACATTAGATCTACAAGGAAACCGTTATTCGCCATCTTTTCAAAAACAACTACAGAATGAATTGCCAACCGTGAATGTAGTTTTGGATCCGCCATGTAATTGTATGAATTGAGATCAACATTAAGAATACATGGCTCAGTAAATCCAGTTCACCCCGTTCAACTATCGCTGGATGATTTTAGAATCATTTGACTTAATAATTTATTTATAAATATTTGTATATCATTTAGTTACCTTTATGTTTAGCCTATTTTGAGTTGAGAACTACACCAACCAACGCTATATTGAATCACTAATTCGTTCTCTGTAAATTATTCATGTGTAAATATTAATATGGGAAAAGACAATAACGTATTGAAATTCGTACTTTAGAAGAAGTTTCTATGTCAAATGAGCGCCAAATATTTACACTTAAACAGGTAGTGTCATCCATACGAAAGACATTAGAAGCGCGCTATCATCAAACTTACTGGATTAAAGCGGAAATGCACAAGCTCAACACCTATCCTAGTGGCCATGCTTTTCCGGAATTAGTAGAAAAGAGGGACAACAAGATTGTAGCCCAAATGACTGCCACAATTTGGAAAGATAGTCTGAATCGCATAAACAAGAAGTTTGCAGAAACAATAAAAGAGCCATTAACTGAAGGGTTGACTTTACTCATGCAAGTCAAAGTTGTATTCAATGAACTACATGGACTAAGCCTTCAGATTTTGGATATTGATCCCAGCTTTACCCTCGGTGAACTTCAAAAAGAAAGAGAGGAAACGCTTAAACGTCTTCAAAATGAAGGGATATTAAATGCTAATCAGAAGCTGCAATTTCCACTCCTGCCTCAACGTATAGCCATCATTTCTGCCGAATCAAGCAAAGGGCTGTCTGATTTCAATAAAGTCTTGCTTGAAAATCCGTGGAACTATTCATTTTTCACGATGTTATTTCCAGCCTATTTACAAGGAGATATTGCTGTATCTTCTATTAAAGCTGAACTGGAAAAAATCAGACGCGTCATACACCACTTTGATGTAGTTGTCATTGTTCGTGGCGGAGGCGGAGAAGTAGGCATGTCATGTTACAATCATTTTGAGTTATGCAAATCAATAGCCTCCTTCCCCATACCTGTGCTAACCGGCATTGGACATTCAACTAACCTCACCGTAGCGGAGATGATCGCCTTTAGGAATGCTATTACACCTACCGAACTAGCAGATTTTCTTCTCCAATCCTTCTATGATTTTTCCGTACCTGTTCATGAATCCGCACAAAAGATTGCGCTTTTCACCAAACGGCTGATCGAGCAAACAAGAGTCAACTTTCAAGCAGAAATGAAGCATTTTCGCAGTACTGCAGAACTTTTTCTCACACGCTCAAGACACCACCTAACCAGCAGAAGTCAACAATTTCGTTTCGAAGCACGAGCGGTAATCTTTGGAAGTCACGAGCGCATAAACTCCATTAAAAAATCCCTTTCAACTGCTGCGGAAACGCGTTTCAAGTCAGAAGAAAAACTTCTCAACGATCTGCACAACACCTTGCCATCGCTGAAAGAAAATAAACTAAAGCAAGAGCATCGGGAAATTGAGCGCATTCAAGATCTCGTCCGTGTACTTGATCCCATCAACGTGTTGCGACGAGGATATGCCATAGCACGATTTAAAGATCTTACGATTAAAGAGAAGAGGCTGCCCAACATCGGTGATGAAATAGAAATTGAAACTGAAAAAAACATCTTAACATCGACTATTCAGTTGATTCATACTAAAGGTAGTTAATTGAATAAAGATGCCCCAAGCCAACGAATGGTGGCCTTTTTGAAATACAAATAAAACTATATGGAAAACATAACTTATACAGTAGCTTTCGAGGAATTACAAAGGATTGTTCGGGACATGGAAGACGGTGAAATTACGGTAGATGAATTAGCTCTTAAGGTTAAGCGAGCAGCTCAACTCATTCAGTATTGCAAACAAAAATTAGTCAGTACGGAGGGGGATGTAAATCAAATACTTAAAGAGCTTGAGTCATAAACTATTAAAAATAAGCATTCTTGCCTCGAGATTTTAGGGCAAAGGCATTTCGGAAGGGAGTCGGCACCTGAATCAATTTGATTTGTTTCTATGCAAAAAGCGATATGTAGCTATCGCCGGGATGCCCAAAAGGAAACAAAAAGCAAGCAAAGCACCTCCCCATGTAAGGTAATAATCCGTGATGCCTGCCATGTCATCTGACTGGTAACCAAATCCGAGGAAATAAGACAAACTTAACGGAGCCTTGATTTTCACAGCCCCTACACCAGATCCATATACCACTTCCCCCGGAAACAAGTTTATAGGAAGCGTGCATAATGGAAATGCGAGAATTAAAAAAAAGATAAGGAAAAATAGCAATGGCCTCTTAGATAGCATTCTCAAAAGAAAGTGTTATGCAAAATTATTAAAATATACCGTGCTTGATGGAACAAGAAATAAGAATAGGCTCAATAAGAATAACCGCACTTTTTTCTAACCCGATTCAACACTTTTGAGGCACTTTCTCTGGCCCGCTCTGCCCCCATTTTCAATGCCCCTTCGATAACTGTTCTTTCTGCCATAAGCTCACTGTAGTTTTGTCTCTCAGCAGCATATTTCTGAAGAATCAGCTCAAATAGAGCTTGCTTGGCATGACCGTAGCCATAATTACCCCGAAGATAATTTATTCGCATCTCTTCTCTTTGTTTAGCATCCGCCAAAAGCTCATAAATTGCGAAGACATTACACGTTGCAGAATCTTTAGGTTCTTCAAGCGGCTTACTATCCGTAGTTATGGACATAACCTGTTTTCTGAGTTCATTTTCCGGGAGAAAGATCGTAATAAAGTTTGCCCTTGATTTACTCATTTTTTGTCCGTCGGTTCCTTTGACATACATTGTTTCCTGATTGATTTTCGCCTCGGGAATGACAAAAGTTTCCCCCATCTGATGGTTAAATCGGGAGGCGACATCACGAGTCATTTCAATATGTTGCAATTGATCTTTACCCACCGGGACGAATTCTGCATCATAAAGTAATATGTCGGCCGCCATCAGCATAGGATAGGTAAATAGTCCTGTATTAACATCCTCTAAACGGTCAGCTTTATCCTTGAATGAATGCGCAAGAGTGAGACGCTGATAAGGGAAATAGCAACTCAGGTACCACGCCAACTCCGCTGTTTCAGAAACATCACTCTGTCTGTAAAAAACAACCCTTTCAATATCCAGACCACATGCCAACCAAGCAGCTGCGGTACTGTAGGTGTTGTCTCTAAGTTCATTACCATTTTTAATCTGGGTAAGAGAGTGCATATCCGCGATGAAGAGATACGATTCGTTAGCTGTATCATTTGCCATTTCAATGGCAGGTTTAATCGCACCAAGTATATTTCCGAGGTGTGGAGTACCGGTACTTTGCACCCCTGTAAGTATTCTCGCCATAATATTGTATTCGATGCGAAATTAGTTATTTTTCAAAGCAAAGGATTTTCGTATATTTAGAAAATGAAGACAATGAAGGGAATATTGTTCGTCCTTTGGAAAATTTATGTAGGAATAATATTCATCTTTTTCGCCTTAATACTTTACCCATTTTTCTATATTCTGCTTTTGCGACATTCCTGGAAAAAAGTCAGTTTTAGACTATTCGTTTTCTGGAGTTGGTGCATGCGCATCTTTTGTTTCTACGCTGCTGGAAAAATAATTGATTCTCCAAGACCTAAAGGACCATATATTATCATTGCGAATCATTCGTCCTACTTAGACATATTTTTTATGCACTCACTACTCCCCGATCACCCCTTTTTATTTTTGGGGAAGAGCGAGATACTTAGCTATCCCATCATTCGTACCTATTTTAAAAATCTTAATATTCCTGTGAACCGGAATGATCGGGTCATGGCCGCCAAATCATTTGTTTTGGCAAAGAAAGCGATCAAAGACGGTTGGTCTATCGCCATTTTTCCAGAGGGGAAGATTCCTGATGAAAAAAAACCAAAGATGGTTCCATTCAAATCAGGAGCCTTTAAACTAGCAAAAGAAATGGGTGTTCCCATAGTTCCTTTGACATTTACAAATAATTTCCAACTCTTCTCCGATCCGGAACAGATTTTCGAATCGGCTCACCCGGGATTATTTAAAGTATGCATACATCCGTTTATAGATCAAGCCATAGTTTCAGAACTATCTGAAAAGGAACTATCTGACTATTGTTTTTCCATTATTAATGACCCCCTGTTAAGGGAATATCCTCATTTGGAAAGTGCCTGAGTTTCTAAATATGCTAATTTTGTATTATGAAGATTACAGAAGAAATGGTAAATCATATTGCTCATTTGGCTCGCTTAGAATTTGAAGGAGAAGATAAGAAAGCCATTATCCGAGATATGGAAAATATTGTCACCTTTATGGATCGGCTAAACGAATTGGATACTGACCAAATAGAGCCATTAATATTCATGTCCGATGAGGTCAATCGCTTGCGTGATGATACAGCGCAAGTTACCATCACTCAGAAAGAAGCACTTCAAAATGCTCCGAGAAAAGACTCAGATTATTTCCGAATATCAAAAGTGCTTGATAAATGATGCCCCAATTTAAATAAAGATCTCTGTCGAGGCGGTGTTTGAGTTTCAATTTCGCTTTGTTGTCAAAAAAACACGATCTCTGTCAATACATTTACTTAGTTGTTCGAAGAACCCGTCTCTCTTGTCCGAATTGATAGTATCAACTGGAAAGTTGAGTTGTAAACCATTGACATAGTCAAAGTAGATAGAATCCTGATGAATGGATACTTTTCTCAATCCTGAAAAATAGATTAACTGCACATCTCTATCTGCCATAATAAGCGCTTTCTTGGTTATCCCTATTCGAAACCCTTCCTTATATTTTCCGACAAGATAAAAAACCAGATTATCCAAAAACACGAAGGAATATGCCAGTGACGGCAACCATGCATAAGGCGTCACAACATACAAACCTAAGCCTACACTCAAAAAAACGATGGCCTCCATAGTTGTATATACTGTGACTCGTTTCATTCTTTCGGTACCTATCCGCTCGTTCCAGCTAAATTTTGATTTTTTCATGACCAAGTTCATTCCCATCCAACGGCGCACAGTTCTTCTAAGTACAACAGCACAAACCAATAATCCAAGACTCAAAAAAACGACTTGTTTATATGGCATTCTTTGTCCGGTCGTATGTAAAGATTCAATGGGCAAATCGAACCCCACAAATACAGATAAGGCCAGGGTTGGAAAAAGTATAAACAACAACAGTGCGTTGATGAATCTATTCATTGGGAATGAGTTTGAGCCTGCGCTTAAGAGATTCTATCCTGTCCCCGGCTACTCGTATTTTACCTTCTACTTCTTTTCGCAAAGCATCGGCACCCTTCGAACGTGCGAAAAACCCAAGGTTATTTTCCAATAGAAGCATTTCACTTCTTAGTTTTTCAATCTGTTGACGTATCTCAGTCTTTTCGCGAGCATAAGCTTTACCAGGATCTGAACTTGCGGCAAGTATTTCCATTCGCGATTCAAATAGGATTCTTTCTTTTTCGAGTGAATCAAGTTTGATGGACGCATATTGTTTATCAAGTGCAGTTTTACAATGCCTAAATAGGGCTTCCTTATCCTTGGCTGGAACCGGACCAAGACCGGAGAAGCGAGCGCTGAACCCCTTCAATGCCGACAAATCCTCAGCTTTGTTTCCTGTCGGATTGTACGATTCTATCTCTTCTATTAGTGCACGTTTAACCCGGAGATTGTCTTCAAATACCTTTTCCTGCAAAACTTGATGATTATTTTTAGCAGTAAAGAAATGGTCGCAAGCATTACGAAAACTGGTCCACAGTCGTTGTTCCAATTTTTGTCCTGCGCTTCCCATTTTCTTCCATTCCTTCTGTAATCGGATTAAAGTCTCTGTTGTCTCTTTCCAATCCGTTGAATCCTTGATTGACTCAGCCTTTTCAATGAACTTTTTCTTTTTTTCCGCAATTTCTTTGAATACATCCTCCAAGGACGCAAAAAATGTTTTCTTAGCCAGAAAGAAGCGATCACATGTTGTTCTAAATTGCTTATATAGCTCCTCGTTTTCTTTTTTTGGACCGAAGCCGATACCACGCCATTGTTCTTGTATCTTGAGCAATTGAGCTGTTACTTGATCCCAGCTTTTTGCAGAATTTAAATCTGCTGTTGTAGAAAGCAATTGTTCCGTTTGTTGCAATAATTCTTTCTTTTTTTTCAGATTTTCTTCAAGGTTATTCCGGCGTTCATCATAATAGGCATGAATACGCTCATAAACGCTCCGCACTAAAGACCAATACTCGGATTTCAAACGCTCCCATTCCTCATTTACCACAGGGCCGATATCTTCCCATTCATTTTGAAGCGCCTTTAGGTTTTGTTCACTTTCCTTAATAGATGGATTCACCTGAAGCTCCTTTAAACGCTTGATAACCTGCTCTTTCAACTGAAGATTGCGCTTCAGATCGTGATCCTTTAACTCGCGATAAATCTTCAAATTATAAAAGAATTGTTCTATCAACCTGGAATATTCTTTTTGTATTTCTTCGCGTTTATTTCTAGGAATGTCCCCTATTGTTTTCCAAGAATCTTGAATTTCTTTAAACTGAGCCAGCGCAGTACCAATATTCTCCTCCTCTTGAATCGTTTTTCTAAGTTGTTCTATGAGTACTTTTTTCTGCTGAAGATGCTCCTTTTCTAATGCATTTCGAAGATCAGTTTGTACTTTCAGCCTATCCTTAAACGACAAATATTGCTCATTGAATGCTTTTCGTATGGAACGAAGATCTAATCCTTCATACTCTTCTCCCTTTTCAGTAGCTTCAAGCTGAGCGATATATTCTTTTCGTTCCATTTCAAGAAACGCATCGTTAAAGCGCTGTTTGAGTTCATTCACTTCACGAGACACCACAAATACATCTGTAGCAGCTGTCAGTACTTTTAGTTCGTCCAGTAAACCCACGCATTCCATAGCTTATATCGTTTGAAGCATGTCAAAGTTCGTTAAATCAACAAAAGCTTCTATACGTTCTTCAATATCTTTTTGTGAAATTTCGATCAAGCGTTCGGTACCGAATTTCTCGACCGTAAAAGATGCCAGAGCTGATCCGGCAATGATTGCCCGTTTCATATTGTCGAACGAAACTTCACCCGTCGACGCCAAATATCCAATAAATCCACCTGCAAAAGTATCTCCTGCTCCCGTCGGATCAAAAACATCTTCTAAAGGTAGGGCAGGAGCGAAGAATACACCTTCATCATGGAACAACAATGCGCCATGCTCTCCCTTTTTAATCACAAGATAAGATGGACCCATTGCCCTAATCACTCCAGAAGCTTTTTTCAGAGAATATTCGCCAGAAAGTTGTCGTGCCTCCTCATCGTTAATGATAAGAACATCCACCAGCTTCAATGTTTTCTTTAATTCATCCATTGCTATATCCATCCAAAAATTCATGGTATCCATGGCAATCAGTTTGGGACGGACTTGCAAACGTTCTATCACGGTTCGCTGTACTTGCGGACTCAAATTACCCAACATGAGAAAATCCACGCCCTGATAGCTGTCAGGAATGATTGGATCAAAATGCTCTAAAACATTTAGTTCAGTAACCAATGTATCACGAGAATTCATATCGTTGTGATACCGCCCGGACCAAAAAAATGTTTTTTCTCCTTCCATAACCTGAAGACCTGTTAGATCGACGCCACGTGCAGCAAGTATATTCAACATAGATTGCGGAAAATCGTCCCCAACCACAGAAATGATCTTTTGTTCTTTAATAAAATTCGAGGAAGACAAAGCAATGTAGGTTCCGGCACCACCTATAATTTTATCTGTTTTTCCAAAAGGTGTCTCGATGGCATCAAAGGCGACGCTTCCCACGGTCATTAAACTCATAAATTGTTTTTTTTTTCAAAGTACAAAGATGCGGAATTGTTTTGAAACTCATTGCTTCACATTTTTCAATCCACATTCCAATTCTTTGATAATGCTCACAATCGTGAAGGGTAATGATTGTGTTTTGTCTTACCTTTGCAAAAAACAGTGAATGAGCGAACAACGAACTGACTTAAGCACGCTAGGAGAGTTTGGATTAATCGAACACCTGACGAAAGATCTAGCTTTAACGCAAATGAATTCCTTGAAGGGTGTAGGTGATGATGCTGCGGTCATCCGTATTTCGGATGAAGAATCACTACTACTCTCCACCGATATGCTTATCGAAGGCATACATTTTAACCTAATGTATATGCCTCTTAAACACCTTGGTTACAAAGCAGTATCCGTAAACATCAGTGATATATGCGCCATGAACGGAAGGGCAGAACAGATTACTGTTTCGCTCGCCATTTCTAATCGTTTTCCTTTAGAAGCACTGGACGAATTGTATTCCGGTATAAAAGCAGCGTGTTCGTTCTATAATGTTGACCTCGTAGGAGGAGATACCACCTCTTCATCCTCCGGATTGATAATTAGTGTTTCGGTAATAGGAAGAGCGAAAAATAGTAACATCACCTATCGAAATGGGGCCAAAGAATTCGATCTGCTGGTAGTTACGGGTGATTTAGGCGCGGCCTACATGGGGCTTCAGGTTCTGGAGCGGGAGAAAGAGGTATTCACAGCTAATCCGAACATTCAACCTGACCTCGATGGACATGATTATATCATCGAGCGTCAATTAAAGCCTGAGGCACGTAAAGATATCGTCGGATTTTTGAAAGACCTGGAGGTAGTTCCAACTTCAATGATTGACATTTCAGACGGTTTGGCATCAGAAATTCTGCATCTGTGTAAGGCGAGCAATTCAGGATGTCACGTTTACGACGAAAAATTGCCAATTGACGCCAAAACTTCTATGGCTGCAATTGAATTCAATATCGATCCGGGAACGTGTGCACTCAATGGAGGAGAAGACTACGAACTGTTGTTTACAATCAATCAAAACGACTTCAACAAGATTAAAGGGAATCCTCATATGACCGTCATCGGTCATATAACCAGCCTCAGCGACGGCATTTACTTCATTGACAAAAATGGTTCTTCATTAGAACTCAAAGCACAAGGCTGGAACCATTTCAGGAAAAAATAACCTTAATGGTTATTTTCACCTAGAAAATTTGCCAATAATGCGAAAACCGTTTGCGGTTGCTCAATATGCGCCATATGTCCGGCATTTCTCAAAAAGGAAACGGAGACCGCTAAGTCAAATAATTTCTGTTCAATTAGTTCATTAGACACCAGCGGGTCGAGCACACCTTGTACGAAGAGAAAATCATTTGCATGAAGTTGCACAACGTGTTTCTTATCGCTTCGATCTCTCATAGCAAGTGATGCGTAGGCAATGGCTTCCGGTGTCATCTGTAATGCTTCGTTGATAAGTGCATCGATCTCATTTTTAAATTTCTCGTGATGCGTAAACAGTCCGGGAACTGAATGTCTAATTAAAAGTTCCTTTGATCCAAATGCCAGATCAGCGATACGAATGCGGTCGCGTTTCTTCTCTTCAGAATCGTCCCAAAAATTACTATTTAACAAGACCGCTTTTTTACACCTCGTATCACTTTCCTTGAGAGATAGTGCCACATATCCACCCATTGAATGACCAACGACATGGTATCGGGATATATCAAGATCATCTAAACACTTTTTTACTTTATCCGCAAAAAAATCGATTGATGGCGGCTCAGCCAAATCCTCAAGCCTTGATTTTCCATGACCAGGCAAATCGACAAGAATAGCCCGAAAAGTTAATCTGTCGACCGCAAGGTATTCCCACATCGTAGAACATTCCAAAAACCCATGAAGAAAAACAACAGGAAACCCATTTCCGGTATCTGTATAGTTTAACTTAACAACCATTCATCAACCCCTCAATTTCTTCCACTTCAATTGGTATGGATGCCATCAAATTGACAGGAGGGCCAACTTCTTGTACTACAAGATCATCTTCAATACGAACACCAATCCCTTCCTCCGGAATATAAATCCCCGGTTCACATGTAAAAACCATCCCTGCCCTGACTGGCTCGTTCCAAAGACCCACGTCATGGGTATCGAGACCAAGGAAATGGGAAGTGCCATGCATGAAATATTTCTTGTACGCCGGCGATTCAGGTTTTTGCAATGCGATGTCGTCTGAAGTAAGTAATTTAAGCTTAAGTAATTGTTCCTCCATTAACTGGCCGACCTGCACATGATAATCGGCAAGCATTATTCCCGGAACGAGCAACTTTTCTGCCTCGTGTTTTACATGTAAGACGGCATTATATACCTCTTTCTGGCGCTGAGAAAAGCGACCATTCACGGGAATACATCGAGTAAGATCCGAAGCATAATTAGCATATTCTGCACCAAAATCCAACAACAGCAAATCACCATCCTTACATTGTTTATTATTATCAACATAGTGAAGAACACAGGCATTTATCCCTGACGCAATAATAGGCGAGTAAGCAAAACCGCGAGATCTTCTCTTGATAAATTCATGAGACAATTCAGCTTCAATTTCATATTCCCACACACCCGGCTTAACAAAATTCAACAATCTCCTGAAACCGGCCTCTGTGATAGCACAAGAATTCCGGATAATTTCGAGCTCCTCCTTTTCTTTAACAGAACGAATACGATGTAAAATCGATGCGCTTCTGCGAAGCAGATGAGCCGGATAATCTCTAACCAATCGCTTAATAAAGCGATCTTCTCTGGTTTCGACTTGATTAGTAGCTCGGAGATGTTCATTCGTGTTGATATAAACTATTTCTGCCTCAGTCATCAATTGCCTGAAAACAAATTCAAACTGATCCAACCAATACACCTTGTTGATGCCGGAGGTTTCAGAAGCTACTTGCCGAGTTAATTTCTCCCCTTCCCAGATGGCAATGTGTTCATCCGTCTTCTTTAGAAAAAGTATTTCCTTGTGTTCAGGTTTGGACGCATTCGGAAAAAGCACAAGAATACTTTCCTCCTGATCAATACCGGAAAGATAAAAAATATCCCGATGCTGTTGAAAAGGCAATGTGCTATCCGCACTTATCGGATAAATGTCATTTGAATTAAACACAGCCAAAGCGTTATTATCCATTTGAGCAACAAATTTTTCCCTGTTTCTAACGAATAGTTCGCTTGAAATTCGATCGTATTTCATCCTAAGAATTTTGCCCGAAAATACGGATTTATCCCCCTTTGAGTAAACTATTTGAATGATTTTTAAAAGATCATAAATTGTTTACGATTATCTGCTCTCATCTTTGTCAAAAAAAACAATATGACAACAAATACATTTAGGATTGAAGAAATATCATTCTACACCGGAAAGGATGAAATAAGTATTAGGGGCAGAATGCAACAAGATCAATTTTCCTATCAGACCTGCATCTACATTTCATCGACTTCTTTGAACAAGATTATCAATTATGTTCAGAGAATGAATGAGGGCAAGGACATTTGCGAATCCTTTTCAGTTAGTCTCGATCCTGAAGGAAATCAATTCATGTGGTTAGACACTGTCGGTTTGAACGAAACAACTATTCCTTATGCAGAGATAATAAACGATGACAAACCACTCCGAATACGAGCCTAGGTGAAAGAGATTTTCATGATTAGTATATGTTACATTTTTTTCCTATTTTCGTATAAGATTTTTTGGATTAAAATGCTTGCTATACATTAAAAAATCGCGTCCATGAAACTACGCCAAACAGGTCTAATTATCTTTTGTTTATTGACCTTTTCACTTGAATCATGCATTAAACATGAGATTATACCAGCCCCGGTTCCGATGGTTGATTTGTCCTGTCATTTTATTGGAAGTATAGGCAGTACAATGCTTGAACTTACTGAAAATGTTGCTGGTTATTCCGGAAAAGCGACCAAGAATCTCAATATATTGCCCAGCCCGGCAGTTTCCATTGCTGCTTACAACTTCGAAATGTCATCACCAAGCAGTATGTGTTCCATCAAAATTGTACTTGGCAGCATATTATGGAATTCTTCTGTATCTCCTTCCCCCGATTTAACTACTTTCAACACTTTTCATTCAACATCAATCGCGCCGGCATTTTCTACTTCAGGAACATCCGGTTTCGAATTGTCCTATCGTGATGGAAATGGATTAATATGGACATCCAAACAGAATAGTATGAATAGTCAAAACGTCGCTTTCACAGGAGTTAAGCAAGAATCAGACTCGCAGGGGGATTATTCTAAATTTAATTGTAAATTCAGTTGTTACGTATATCACCAAGAACCTCAGTCACTCGCGTGGGACTCCTTGCTTGTTCAGAACGGAAGTCTAAAAGGATGGTTTCAGCGTTAATTCTTTTGACAAGTCGTAATCACTGGTTGTATGTCGTAAAATTATTAGGCAGATGTTGAAAATAGGTATTATAGGTGACTACAATTTCACATACAATTCCCACCAGGCAACCAACTTAGCCCTCGATCATTCCAGTCGTTTTCTGGAAATCGAAGTCAACTACTATTGGATAAAAATCAATGAGGCTGCACAATTTAAGCTTTCCAAATTTGAAGAATTCGATGGAATTTTAGTCGCGCCGGGGCCATTTCAAAATGTATTTTTCTTGAACAAGATTATTCGAACTATTGCGCAACTAAATATTCCGGTTCTTATGACAGGTGAAGGTATTCGAAGCTTGGTAGAGGTTCTCATCACCTGGTATCAACTTAACCCTAATGGCGAAAAGCTTATTTCAGATAATCTAGTTGACGGAAACACCTTCGAAGCAATCAACGTGGTGCCACACTCAAGCTCATTTTTAAAACTTTATGAAAACCGAAACACACTCGAACTTGCCTCATCAAGATATAGTTTATATCCCCAACTTATCTACTCACTCACATCAGAATTAATTGACATAGAAGCCTATAATCAATTCGAAGAGCCTGAGATTATTAGTTTAAAAAATCACCTGTTTTTCGTTGCCTGCGGATTTTGCCCCCAAATATCTTCAACGAGAGAAATACCTCATCCCTTGATTTACACCTTTCTCAAAGCCTCTCTAAATACAGAGCCTACGAATTGAATAAGTCTGAGTTGTTAGCACGTTCATTTTCAAAAGAAACATCCACGAGCAAATTAGGTGATCCTGCAGCCGAAACTGCCAGTTGATCGCAACGTTCATTTTCCGGATGTCCGCTGTGTCCTTTGATCCAATGAAACGTAATTTCAAATCGGTTATGCAATTCCAAATACCTCATCCATAGGTCAACATTTTTCTTGCCTTTAAATTGTTTGGATTTCCATGAAAACAACCACCCTTTAGTGACCGTATCAACCACATATTTTGAATCAGAATACAACTCAATCGCATATTTTGAGGTTTTTAGTTGTTCAAGGGCATGAATCACCGCGAGTAATTCCATTCGATTGTTGGTTGTCAAACGAAAGCCCTGTGACAACTCCATTTCTTTATCTCTGAATTTCATAACCACCCCAAACCCTCCCGGCCCGGGATTCCCCTTGGCTGCACCATCTGTATAGATTCGAACCACACTCATTCGTCGTAATTGAATATGACCTTTTAGAAGAGGCAAAATAACTTTCTTTTTATCTAAAAAATGATGTGTTTCGTCGAAAAATTTTAATCCAAGAGTGAAAAATATCCCTTAAAATGACCAACGCCATTTTCTACTAAAGCTCATTAATAATCTACAAATTAGAGGAAATCTTCTTCTAACTCCAATTCTTACTCTTTTTTCTAACTCTCACGTAAAAAATCAAAATTTAATTAGCAAATATGATATGAATATTGTACGTTTGTACAAATAGATATTCCTTACATGTGGGATATCTTTTTCAGTGAATAGTGGTTAGGTTAGGTTTTAAGAAAGCGCCTTGTACGGGGCGCTTTTTATTTTATAACGCTCGATAGCCAACGATGCATTTCAATTTCAGAAATAGATTTACGTTGAGCAATATCCCGCACCTGTTCTTCATCAATTTTCCCCAGACCGAAATAACGCGACTGAGGATGGCTAAAATACCATCCAGAAACGGATGAAACCGGCGTCATAGCCAAACTTTCAGTTAGTGAAACTTCTGTCAAGTCTTCTGCCTTTAAGAGGTTGAATAGTGTTATCTTTTCAGTATGATCAGGACAAGCGGGATACCCTGGCGCAGGGCGAATCCCAGAATAGCACTCAGCAATCAATTCTTCATTTGAAAGGTGTTCTTCGACAGCATAGCCCCAGAGTTCGTTTCTAACAAGTTGATGCATTTTTTCAGCAAAAGCCTCAGCCAAACGGTCAGCCAGGGCCTTGAGCAAAATTGAATTATAGTCGTCATGATCCGCCTCAAAGCGAGCAATATGTTCATCTAAACCTACTCCCGTGGTTACCACGAATGCCCCGATGAAATCCTGAAATCCGTTTTCTTTTGGTGCAACAAAATCAGCCAATGCGAGATTAGGCTGACCTTCTGCCTTCTTGGTCTGCTGTCGGAGCGTATGTTGGATAGCAATAAGCCTATTTGAATCCAAAGGATCATAAATCTCAATATCATCCCCATTTGAATTTGCGGGAAATATTCCAATGACGGCATTTGCCGTAGTCCATTTTTCTCGGATCATGCGCTCAAGCATCATCTGAGCATCATCAAAAAGGCGTGAGGCCTCTATACCAACTACCTCATCTTGTAAAATAGCAGGGTATTTTCCATGCAATTCCCAGGTCTGAAAAAAAGGCGTCCAGTCTATAAATGCAACGAGTTCATTCAAATCAAAGTCAGAAAAAGATGTCAGACCTAGTTTTCTAGGTCTTTTTACAGTTGTGTCATTAAATTCCAATACCAATTTATTCTTCCTGGCCTCATCAAGAGAAATTAATTGTTTACCCGCTCTATGTCGTTCATGATGCTCACAGACACGGTTGTAATCTGCTTTCAACTCTTTAATAAAATCCTCTTTTTTTGCTCCCATTAGACTTTCTACCACCGTCACAGCCCGTGAAGCATCCAAAACATGAACGGTTTGTCCTTTGGTATAGTGATGATTAATTTTAACGGCCGTGTGGACTTTAGAAGTCGTAGCACCACCTATCAACAGCGGAATGGTAAGCTCGGCACGTTCCATTTCTTTCGCAACAGTAACCATTTCATCCAGTGATGGGGTAATCAGTCCGCTTAATCCAATTACATCGACCTGCTCCGAAATTGCAGTCTGAATTATCTTTTCAAAGGGCACCATAACCCCAAGGTCAATAACTTCATAATTATTACATCCTAAAACGACTCCCACAATATTTTTACCGATATCATGAACATCCCCCTTGACTGTTGCCATAAGAATCTTTCCGGCAGATGAGCGTTTTCCATCTTTTTCATTTTCGATAAATGGTAATAAATAGGCAACTGCTTTCTTCATTACCCGTGCTGATTTAACTACTTGAGGAAGAAACATCTTTCCACTTCCAAACAGATCTCCAACCACATTCATTCCAGACATTAGAGGTCCTTCGATGACCTCTATGGGGCGCTCAAACTGTTTTCTGCACTCTTCTACATCCTCCTCAATAAACTCAGTGAGCCCCTTCACCAAGGCATATTCCAGACGCTTAGTTACCGTTGCTTCTCTCCAAGATAGATCGATCTCTCTTTTCTTTCCATCTCCCTTCACTGTTTCAGCAAATTCGAGTAATCGCTCCGTAGCATCCGGTCTTCGGTTCAAGAGCACATCCTCCACATATTCTAACAGACTGGGCTCAATATCTGAATAAACCTCCAGCATTGTAGGATTTACGATGCCCATATCCATCCCCTCACGGATGGCATGATAAAGAAAGGCAGAATGCATAGCTTCACGCACTTTGTCGTTTCCCCTAAAAGAGAAAGAAACATTTGAAACACCACCGCTTACGTGAGCTCCAGGTAAATTCTTTCGAATCCAACTCGTTGCCCTAAAAAAGTCGAGCGCATTATTATTGTGTTCTTCCATTCCGGTAGCCACTGGAAAAATATTCGGATCAAAAATGATGTCCTCCTTAGGGAATTTAACCTTATTTACCAAAAGATCGTAAGATCTTTTGCAGATTTCGATTCTACGATCGTATGAATCCGCCTGTCCATGTTCATCAAAAGCCATTACAATTACCGCAGCTCCGTATCTTTTTATTTTTGTTGCCTGTTCAATAAATACTTGTTCTCCTTCCTTCAGAGAAATAGAATTGACTACCCCTTTTCCTTGAATACACTTTAGTCCGGCCTCAATTATGTCCCATTTTGAACTATCAATCATAACAGGCACCCTTGCAATATCGGGTTCAGACGCGATCAAGTTTAAGAATTTCACCATGGCCTCTTTGCCATCGATCATTCCTTCATCCATATTTACGTCGATAATTTGAGCGCCCCCTTCAACTTGGTCGCGCGCCACAGAAAGTGCTGCCTCAAAATCACCTTCTTTTATCATGCGTAAAAAAGCACGCGAACCAGTAACGTTGGTTCGTTCCCCAACATTAACGAAGTTGCTTTCCTCTGTTATAATAAGTGGCTCAAGACCTGATAATCTCAATGTTTCCTTACCCATCTCATTCCGTTTGAATTGTATTACTCAATGCTCTCGGCTTGAATTCTGCTGCCATTTCTGCTATAGCACGAATATGGTCAGGAGTGGTGCCGCAACAACCCCCAATAATGTTAACAAGTTGACCTTCAAAAAACGCCCTTATTTGAGCCACCATCATTTGAGGCGTCTCATCGTATTTTCCAAATTCATTTGGCAACCCGGCGTTTGGGTGAGCACTCACCGCAAAAGGTGAACGCTCATTCAACACATGCAAATATGGCCTCATCATAGATGCCCCTAAAGCACAATTCAAACCAATTGACAAGAGAGGCATGTGCGAAACTGAGATTAAAAATGCCTCCGTGGTCTGACCTGTCAGCGTTCTCCCACTTTGATCGGTTATGGTGCCCGAAACCATGATTGGCAATTGGATTTTGCGTTCTTGAAAAACTTCATCTATAGCAAATATCGCTGCCTTTGCATTCAGCGTGTCAAACACCGTTTCAACCAATAATATATCAACACCACCGTCAATTAATGCCGCAATTTGTTCTTTGTAGGCATCTCTCAGCTGGTCAAACGTAATGCCTCTGTAGCCGGGATCATTGACATCGGGCGAAATTGACGCTGTTCGATTTGTTGGTCCAATTGAACCTGCGACGAATCGTGGCTTTTCTGGTTCTAGAGCGGTAAATTCATCCGCGACTTCCCTAGCAATTCTTGCGCTATGAAAGTTAATATCATATACTGCTTTTTCCAGTTGATAGTCAGCTTGAGCAATCCATGTGCCGGAGAATGTATTTGTTTCTGCAATATCTGCCCCTGCCTCAAAATACTGACGATGAATATCTTTAATGATTTCCGGCCTTGTAAGGGAAAGTAAATCGTTGTTGCCCTTGAGCGGTTTAGAATGATTCTCAAACCAACCTTTGCGAAAATCTTCCTCTTCCAACTTGTGACGTTGAATCATCGTACCCATTGCGCCATCAAGGATAAGAATACGCTTATTTATTAATTCATGTAGTAAGCTCATAGTTATAATTTGAATAAACCATGAGAAAGTAAGTCGATCGACTTGGACTACTTATCTTTTCCCGACGTATTAAGCCAGAATTGGATTTGGCACCTTCTTTATTCTAGGGTTGCCAAGGTTTCACAGGGCCGATCCCTCCACCTTTCTTCATAAGTTTATTTGAATGAACGAGAATCAAAGGTAATAAAATATTGATTCAAGAAAACCGGACGATTAACGTTTCTTAATTTTTCTATATTCCTAAAACAATCTAAAACTCCAATTTCAGTTGCCATCCACGTTTTGATAGTACACGAATAAAGGTCACCATTTGCAATGCCTCGGGAAGTGTTTGTTGGGGTGATTTAATTATTAGCTCATTACCATTTCTAGTGATTTTGTATTTCTGAAAGAAGGCATCCTTAACCGCCTTAAAGTCCTCATTTTCTGCAGATTTTAGGTAAAGGCGCAATAGATCTATAGTTTCATTGGAGGACAACTTGAAATCAGAACTCTTCACGGATGCAAATAAATGAATCTTTTTTCGGGCACGTGAGAAAAGTACATTGAGTCGTTTGTCTCCTCCAGATTGATTCAGTGGACCAAAACGAAGGTGAAACTTTCCTTCCTTGTCCTTTCCATAACCCATGCTGACGATTAATACATCACATTCCTCGCCCTGAACGTTTTCAAGTGCTTTAAAAAAGAGTGTTCCTTGTGCAATACGCTTGTCGACCTCCGCCGATGCACTCGGTGAAATCGATGAAAAAATGGTATCTAACTGACTTCTTGAAAATGCGACAACACCTATATTTTGTAACGAGCAAAGTTGACGTTCCAGTTCTTTCGCCACAGCCCTTGCCTCGATTAAATTGGTAGCATTTTGGTATAGGCCTTCAATGAAGTGCAATTCGATTGGATTCTCCTCTGAATTTAACGACGGAAAAGCAAGCAGCCCATCATTATAAAAGTGTCGATTGGAAAAATGGATTAGCCCCGGGTGTTCACTTCGATAATGATATTTAATTCGGAGCGACTCCCAATGAAAACTCGCCTGATGAAGCAAGTCTGTGCGCTCTCGGATTCCGGAATTAAAGAAATTAGACGGTGGCATTTGCTGACTATCGCCAGCAACTAATGACCGTTGACTGCGATAGATGGTTCCTAATGCATTCTCCACCGGAATCTGGCTAGCCTCATCAAAAATACCAAAGGTAAAAAGTTCCTTTTCCAAAGGAAATATACGAGCGACCAATAGTGGACTGCTCAGCCAGATTGGCTTTAGTATCCGGATCCACTCCGCTGCTTCGGAATGCATCAAAGTACGAAGCGACGGTAAATTTCGTTTCTTGGAAAAAGCTTTGACTAAAATAGACTTCCCTCTTTTCAATCGTATTTTAAATTCTTTTTCTTTTAATGTGAGTTTATTCACCGGGGTTCTAAGCAACTGCAAATAACTTTCGAATTTTTCTCTCTGAGCCCCTAAGATCTCCGACACAAGATCGCGCGCTTCACGGTCTTGTGCGTTAATAATTTCAGTGCAATTAGTCAGCAAATCGCAGGCTTTGAGCTCCTTCAAATAGGGGTATTGCTGAATAGAACGCTGATAATTGGTGAAAAATACAGCTTCTCGTAATTGCTCAAAAGAGGGATAGCGCCCAAGAACTCTATGAATCTCCTCCGAATACTCAGGTTTGGTAGCGAAAAGGTTCAAGACATCTGTAATCCTTCTTCTTGTTGTTGTAAGGAGCTCATTAATAACAACCTCTTCCCGAAATCTAAAAACCAATTTGAGTTGCGTATGTAAGTCCAGAAGTGCCTTATTCGAGGAGGCAAGAAGTTGCACTTTCTCGCGCGCCAATTTGGATATTTTTTTCTCCGATTCAACCGGATAAGATAGAATCATTTGGTAAACGATTTCAAGGGACACTTCAACTCGTTCAATCCCAAGATCAAGCAATTCCATTTTACATTGATTTAGTTCCTCCTGAATGTTAAGTTCTTTGAACCTTAATCCCATCATCGAGGAAGACTGTTCGGGTGGAATACTTGAATAAACAGACCATAAGCGCCTAAAATGATACTTTGAAAGAAATCCCCCTCGAGATTGCTCACGCTGTAACATGATCAGTTCTTCTGCCGTTGGCTTCCTATGCCAATTCGAATCTTCAGCTCTGCTGATTTCCATTTCATGCGAAATCTTCAAGTACTTTTTTCGCAGCCTTAAAAACTTTCTTTGCTCCTTACTTCCATGCTTCATTAGTGTAGCATACTGACGATACAGGTTAGAGGAAAAATACTGCGCAGCAGCAGCTAACTTCATCGCTTCGAGAAGATCCTTCCAGTGAACCAAACTAAGTAGTTGTGAAAGTCTATTATGCTCTTTGGAAAGTTCAGCCAATGTTCTGTCGATTTGTCGGATCTGATCGGATTGAAGTATCGAAAAGTGCATTGACCCAAGTGAATCATTTAACTGCTTTTTATAGATTTCGCAAACCAATGATTCTTGATGAAGCCAGCGTTTGACGGTGGGTAGTTCACTGTCATAGTTTCCAATGGACAAGTCAAGATCCTTTGTTTCGGCGATAAACTCTGCATATGTTAGCCCACCTACTGCTTGACTGGAATTAAGCGTATTGAGCAAGAGTTGAAAATTTGCCAAAAGCATCGATGCGGACTTGTAAGTGTTCGGAGAAAGTGTAGAGCCTTGCTCAAGTAAAAGCCAGGTATCCTTCAAGTCAGCCAATAATTCTTTTGACTGTCTTGAATCAGTAACGGCAAAAACAAAACGATCGAGATTATGGTTACTCAGCCTTTTTATCAATACGTCTAGTGCCGCTCGTTTTTCAGAAACAACAAGTGCCGTTGATTTACTCAAAAGGGTCTTGGCTAACAAATTGGTTAGCAACTGTGATTTCCCTGTTCCTGGCGGACCTTGAACTACAGTGTTTTGCCTTTGAACTGAATTCAGCACCCCCAATTGGTCCGGGTCGCAGGCTTCCAATACTGCATCATCAAGGCTTAATGATGGCCCCTGTTCAGGTTCTTTTTCGCCAAACAACTCCTCCAAGGAGTGCCTTACAGGGACAGAACGAAGAGCCTCAAGATCTCTGAGTACATCAAAACGATGATGATGAAAATTCCCAAGCAAGAGTACTGTGTCAACCTGATTGAACCCCGCATTATGTAATTCTGAAACAATACTTTCGGGTTCATCAGACAACATCAGGTCGTATTCGATTTTAAGCATCCTTAGAAGCATAGGATTTACGAAACCCTTATCATCGCGCGGTTCAAGTTCAATTTGCATTCGCACTTTGTCGTAGTGAGCCACACATGGGTAGAGTACCAAAGGTGAACACAACGTTTGACTTCGATAATCCCAGGTAAGAGAATTTTCAGCAATACATAAAGGCAGTATTCCGCTTTCCTTTTCTTCCTTACGGGCTTGTTCAATAATCTTTAGAAGCAAGCTATGCATAGGAAACGTCAACACATTTTTGGAATGAAGAGGGAATGTAGGTCCGGCACTCACCTCTAGAAGAAGATCTCTCCTATTGGTGTAGGAAGAATGATCGGTTAAATCAACCAATATATCCTTAAAGGAACTCATAGACGGTTTAAAATTAAGAAGTTTAAACAGACCTGTTCTTATCACATCACATCATCCTCAAAGATTTATAACTTTGGTATCAATTCATCGGTTGGTGCATTTTCAAGCCTTCTTAATGATTAGAAAAATAAAGTTTAATTCATCCATAAAATATGAGGAAGCTAAACATGAAATTTGGAACTAAAGCCATACATGCCGGAGTTAAACCTGATCCATCGACAGGGGCAATTATGACCCCTATCTATCAAACATCCACGTATGTGCAGGAATCCCCCGGCGTAAATAAAGGATATGGTTATGCAAGAGGAAAGAATCCAACACGAGAAGCCTTGCAAGAGGCCCTAGCATCGCTAGAGAACGGAAAATACTGTGTAGCATTTAGCAGTGGCGTGGCGGCGACGGATGCTGTGTTAAAATTGCTATCCCCCGGAGACGAAGTAATCGCCGGAAATGACTTGTATGGAGGCACTTATCGGCTTTTTACGAAAATTTATGAGAAGTTCGGAATTAAATTTCATTTTCTCAATTTGACCAATCCCGAAAATATCGATCCTTACCTTAATAGTAAAACAAAGTTGATTTGGACGGAGACACCCACAAACCCAACTATGCAGATTGTCGATATAGAAGCTTTGGCAAAAAAGGCAAAAAAAAGTAAGGTATGTCTTGTTGTAGATAACACTTTTGCCTCACCATATCTGCAAAATCCACTGGATTTGGGAGCAGATATCGTTATGCATTCTGTTACCAAATACCTTGGCGGACACTCAGATGTAGTTATGGGAGCACTCATCACAAATGACCCTTTACTGCACGAACAATTGTATTTTGTTTTAAACTGTTCGGGTGCAAACCCTGGCCCGATGGACTCGTTTTTAGTACTTCGCGGACTTAAAACACTTCATTTAAGAATGGAACGCCATTGCGCAAATGGACGAAGAATTGCGGAATACCTTAAAACGCATCCAAAAATTGAAAAAATTTACTGGCCGGGATTTCCGGAGCATTCGGGACATGATATCGCAAAGAGGCAAATGCGAGATTTCGGTGGAATGATCTCTATTGTTTTAAAAAATCCTTCCATCGAAGATACATTCAGGATAGCTTCATCATTCAACATCTTTTCTCTTGCAGAATCTTTGGGGGGGGTTGAATCACTGGTAAATCATCCGGCGACCATGACGCATGCGTCTATTCCCAGGAAGGAACGAGAAAAATCAGGGGTGGTTGACAATTTACTTCGTTTGTCGGTTGGAGTGGAGGATGCAGATGACCTAATAGCCGATTTGGAACAAGCATTGGCTTAGCATTTCTTTCTCCTAATTGACATTTTATCTTTTAGATTGATTATCAATTACATAATTCATATCGTAAAAAATAATTACGACTATCAGAATCTAAATTTTGCTGCAAGACAACTTTTATTCTAAAAAATAAAACAACCTTTGATAAATTAGTACGTTTTATTTATACTAAATCATCAATCTATTATGAGTAGGATGTTCTTTCGGGGAGTTGCATTAGCCCTCTTTGGCGCCAATTTACTTTTTGGGCAAAAAAGTATAATCGATCCAACAAATACACGCGAAGGTGAGTTTGTTGAATTTTGTGCGACGCACAAAAAAATGAACGAATTACTCCAAGACCCTGCATTTAGAAAATCCATGGAGAAAATTGATTCCGAACTTAAAACTATTTTAGAATCCAAAGGCTCAACACTAAAAGGGGGCATTATAACTATTCCTGTTGTGTTTCATGTGTTGCATTACAATGGACCGGAGAATATTAGTGATGATCAAATCTACGATGCATTGAATATCCTTAATCGTGACTTTCGTTTGCAAAATGCTGACGCAAGTTTAGTTCAGTCTGAATTTCAAGGTATGCCGGCAGATGCTAACATTGAATTCGTACTTGCCAAAAAAACACCTAACGGGGAATGTTTCAAAGGTATAACTAGAACTGAGAGCGCAGCGACATACAGTGGAGGTAATACCCAAGAAACGAATCAAATAAATGCCATTATTGCAGGCAATGATGTGTATAATCAAACCTGGCCCGGACATAAATATTTGAATGTATTCATTTGCGCCAACATCGGAACAGCTGCCGGGTATACAACAATCCCATCCCCTCAATCATCAATAAACATGACAAATGGAATTTGGATACTGCATAATTATGTGGGTTCAATTGGAACAAGTAGCGAAAAAAACAGCCGATCTTTAACTCATGAAGTTGGTCATTGGTTGAATTTGGATCACACTTGGGGGCCCAATAATAATCCTGGTAATGCAGCTTCCTGTAGTACCGATGATGATGTAAGTGATACGCCCAATTGTATTGGGGTAAATTCATGTTTATTAAACTCTAACACCTGTATTGATGCATCAAATGATTTAAAGGACAATGTTGAGAATTACATGGACTATTCATATTGTTCTAAGATGTTCACTCAAGGTCAGGTAGATAGAATGCGGGCATCTTTGCAAGTTACCGTTACGGGTCGTTACAACATTTGGCAGCCAGCTAACTTGACCCAAGTAGGAGCTTTTGACTTGCCCTCACTGTGCAGAGCAGAATTCGTTTCAAACAAAACAACGGTATGTGTTGGAGAAACGATTTCTTTTGCAGACAGCACCTATAATTTGGTCAATGGCTGGAATTGGACATTTGATGGAGGGACGCCTTCCAAAGCATACACACAAAACCCTGTTACCACCTATAATCTGCCCGGTCTGTACAATGTTTCTTTGAAAGCCACATACGGAAGCAACTCAAAAACAAAAACCAAAACGGGGTATATTCGCGTTTTACCTGTTTCCGCATCTCTTCCATTTTATGAAGGGTTTGAAAGCTATTCTTCACTGGCAAATCTAAGCAATTGGCAAACATTTAACAGCATGAATAATAATACTTTCGAATTGGACAACACCCGAGGTTATAGCGGATCAAAATGTGTGAAATTGATGAACTTTGGACAAAGTGGATCAAACACGGATGAACTGATCTCCGCGCCAATTGATTTGTCTAAGGTATCATCCAACGGCAACGCTGTTACTTTGAGTTTCAGATATGCATATCGAAAGAAAATCTCAAGTGACCAGGAAAATCTGATCTTATATCTAACGAAAAATTGTGGCGACGATTGGATCCCAAGAAAAACAATAAGTGGTACCGCCTTATCTGCTCTTACCTCCAGCACTGCTTGGGCACCATCTTCAAAACCAGATTGGACAACTGTGCACACGATTATTTCGGATGTGTACTGGGTAGACAATTTTCGATATAAATTCCGTTTTGAAGGAAATGGAGGAAACAACCTTTACTTGGATGATATTAACATTTATTACGGAGGTTCTTCCGATAATATTGTATTAAGTGTACCTGAAACAGGAGGGGCAGGTGATATTAACCTTTACCCTAACCCGGCAGAAGAAGTCATCAACCTTCACTTCTCCCTCAATGAACCTCAGCGAGCCCTTGTAAAGATTTCCGATTTAGCCGGCAAGGAAATGGAAACACAGCTAATTAAAGGTGAATCGGGATCAAATTTAGTCATCTTTGATACGCAAAAGTTTGCCCCAGGAATTTACTTCATGACGATCAATGTTGCCGGAGGTCAAAAGGTGCTTTCTTTTTCCATTAAATAGTTGAATAACAAAGGTTTTAAGAGCTAAATATAATCTAGTTTCGATGATTCCTCAAGTATTCTATAACCTCATTTTCATGGGAAGACTTCAGGGTATAGGATACCGGAATTTTGTCGGTAACAAGAGCCTTCTTCGTACTTTGGCCCCACGCCATAATTTCTCCGGTAGGGACTGAATTTTTAAGTAAAAACCCTTCAACATTAGAAGGACTGGTAAAAATGTAGAGATCGTGCAATGCTATCGATTCAGATTGTATTTCGGTGTTATACACCTGAACACATTCAACTTGCTCTTCAGGAATAAATTGTCTCATGCTATCTGTTCCCAAATTAGACTGAGGGAAAAGCACCCTTCGTGATCCCAACCAAAACGCAAAATCTTTGGAATTCTGCAAAGGGTTACCCGGAGCGGTTCCCGAAAAAGCCACTGAAATTCCTTTCCTTTCGAGAAAGGCAGCCGTACCCGGCCCAACGCAAGCACATTTTGAACGGGGAGGAGGTGGCTGGCGCATAAAAAAATATTCCGCACTGCGCGGACTGGCAAAGAAAACAACATCGAATGGCTTTTCTATTCTAAAATCTAACGACACAAAAGAAATTTGCGATTTGGCAGTCAACATAAGATTATTTTTCCTGCAATAGAGTTCAAGTTGAGGAACATCAGTAATGGCTCTGGAAATATAAATTGACTTAATCAATTGGTCAAGAGATCAGTTCTTCAACAATTTGTGACGGCAATGAGTCAAGGTCATCAGACCAATAAGTATAATGGCTAGCCCCTTCCTCCCAGTTGTTACAATGCGATACGTGAACAATACCATCTTCACCACAAAAGACACCTAAGGGTAATTGACAGCCACCTTTTAGCAGATTTAGTACCCTCCGTTCAAGAGTAATTCGCTTTTGAACATCAGAATGATTTAAAGAAAGTAATATATGAAGTAAGTAGGCGTCCTCTTTTCTGATTTGCAAGGCCAATACACCCTGAGCCGGCGCCGGAATAAATTCACATGGATCCAATACATGAACGTGAAATTCCGAGAGATTGATCTGCAAACGATCCACTCCAGCCTTTGCCAACATAATGGCATCGTAATCTTCATGACGCAATTTCTGAATTCGAGTTGGGACATTGCCCCTCAAATCCTTAATAGAAATATCCGGTCTAAAACTTCTAATTTGAGATTTTCTGCGCGCCGAGGAAGTCCCAACAACGGCACCTTTAGTTAATTCCAAAAGCTGGGTTTTATCGACCTTTTCTCTGCGTATGAGCAAAACATCTGATGGATCTTCACGCTCTGAAACAGCGGCTATAACAAGACCCTCAGGCTGCTCGGTTTCTAAATCCTTATGAGAATGAACAGCAAGATCTATCTCGTTATTTAGCAAGGCATGTTCAATTTCCTTAGTAAAAAACCCTTTCCCTTCAAGTTTATCGAAACTAAGGTCTTGTATGGCATCCCCTTTTGTCGTGATCACTATTATCTCAACAGTACATCCAAGAGGTATCAACTGATTCTTGATATGATTCGCTTGCCACAAAGCAAGATCGCTCCCACGCGATCCAATTCGGATATGTCGCATTTAATTCTTGTTAAGTAGGATGTCTTTTGCCATAATCATGGGTACACTCATGTATTTTTTTTCCATATAACCCAGAACATTTTCAAGCACCTCACGGGAATGCTCATCCATAGTTTCAATTTCTTTTTTAAAGATTTGATTGATAGCCATTGCACGAATCTCTTTCACTTTTTCAGGCACTTCGCGCATTGCCAACTCTACCTTCCTTGTTTGATAAATTATTTCAAATTCATCCATAGCTTTGAATAGTATGGCCTTTACATGACTGATCTCCTTTGATCGTTCTTTGAGATTTTCATTAGATATCTTTTGAAGAATATTTACAGAAATATGTGTCACCGGATACTCTTTTTCAATATCCGGATCTAAATCTTGAGGGAGGGCAATATCTATAACCACCTTGTGTGAGGGGTCTCCCTTTAACAAAGATCGATAAATTTCAGGAGTAATTACGTGATAATCTGCTCCTGTACAACTGATAATGACATCGAACCCGTTTCCGTATTCCGAAAGGTAAGACAAAGGATAAGCTTCCCCATTTAATTCGGACGCTAAAGATTGGGCTTTTGATAAGGTTCTATTGAACACAGAAAAATTTCTAAAACCATGTTTTCTAAGGAAGCGCGCCATGTTTTTGTTAGTCACCCCTGCACCAATAATCAATATACGCGAATTCAGAGGAATATTCATATCACGCAAACGATGATATGCCAAGGAAACGACCGAAACAGGTTTAGTGGCTATACTTGTTTCAGTATATACTTTTTTGGCGGTTTCAATGGTATGTCGCATAATCAGCCGTATGAGGTCACCGGTCAGACCATTAGAGCGACAAAAATCAAAGGCCTGACGTACCTGAGTAATAATTTCACGCTCACCAACCACCATAGAGTCGATGGACGAAGCGACTTTCAATAAATGCTCAACAGCCTTTCTTCCGCTTGTTATTTCTACTCCGGATATCGATTGATTTAGCAGATTCTCTAATCGCTCGGGGTAAAGATTCGTTATCATACTCACCAGAAATAATTCATCCGGTTGTTTTGGCCCAACGACTAGAAACTCCACGCGATTGCACGTCGACAGAAATAATATCTCACTTAACCCAAGATATTGCTTCAATGAAGTCAAACGTTCACATTGTTCTTCAACATCAATGTGGAGCTGACCGATGGTTTTTACATCGAGATTCCGGTGAGTAAAAGCAATACTGTGAAAATGCTCAATCATACCGCTACAAAGGTGCAAACAGAGAATTCAAGAATTGTCATAGAATTGTCATTTTGACAATTTAGAATCGATTTAAATATATGAGCGGACGGATTGACGCAAGCCCGCCTTTTAAATTGAATTCATTTAAATAAGCAGAAATTTTACAAACTTTGTTTTGAGACTCTAGTACATTGGCTGAATATAAACTATTATGACTAAATTATGTATCGTACCCACGCCTATTGGCAACTTAGAAGACATGACACTTCGGGGGTTGCGCATGCTTAAGGAATGTGATTTGATTTTAGCAGAGGATACCCGAGTAACGAAAAAACTCCTATCTCACTTTGAAATTACAAAGTTTGTGTTACCCTTCCATGCTCACAACGAGCATAGGTCTTTGAGTGCTATGATTGAGCGAATCATGACGAATCAACTTACAGTTTTAGTCTCGGATGCAGGCACACCAGGAATCTCAGACCCCGGATTCCTTTTAGCACGTGAATGCGTTAATCAAGGAATTGATGTAGAATGTCTGCCCGGTCCAACAGCTTTTGTGCCTGCATTGGTAGCAAGCGGATTTCCGTGTGACCGTTTTGTTTTTGAAGGATTTTTACCTCACAAGAAAGGCCGTCAAAGCAAACTCACACGACTGGGAAAGGAAGAGCGAACAGTAATCATTTACGAATCGCCTCACCGCCTCGTAAAGTGTCTGGAACAGATCTGTGAATTTATTAGTCCTGAACGAAATGTCTGTGTAGTGCGCGAATTATCCAAATTGTATGAAGAATTCCGTCGCGGAACGGCTAAAGACGTTTTGTCGTATTACACCTCCCACTCGCCTAAAGGTGAAATAGTTATAATCATAGAAGGAAGCCATGAAAAAAATTAGTTTAGAGGTTCCACAGATCAACGTCGAATTCGTAAATGAAAGATTGGAACAAGTATGGTATTGTTTTTGACTTAGTCGAAATCGCTAATTTTGACATCATGACCCGTTTTCTCATTTTTAGTTGCTCAACTTTGATTTTGATGTGTTCATCATGCATTGAAATCATTGATGACATTACAATCCGTAACGATGGTAGCGGCACGCTTAAGTATAATGTAAACCTGAGCTCTTGCAAATTAAAAATCGGCTCATTACTTGCCTTAGACAGTCTGAACGGCAAGAAAGTTCCCAGCTTAGATCAGATTAAAGAAAAAGTCAACCTATTTAAATTCAAACTTGAAGAACAGCCAGGGATTACGAATGTCACACTTTCTCCAAATTGGGGGGAATATATATTCAAACTTCAATGCGATTTTACAAGCGTACAGGCTCTTCTTAAAGCATTGAGGTCGGTGCTGGAAGATATAACCGAAGACAAAAATATTACTCAAAAGGAACACGACTGGCTTGTGTGGGATGGCAAAAAGCTTGTGAGATCAGTTCCGGAAATTACTCTCGAAAAAACGAAATCACTAAAGCCAGAGGAGGTCGAATTGCTAAAGCAGGGTAATTATACTTCAATCTCACGTTTTGAACGTATGGTGGAAAAATTCGATAATCCTGAAGCAAAACTTTCTCAAAATAAATTGAATGTGATGGTTAAGACTAATCCTTACTTGTTAAGTCAGAACCCGAAACTATTGGAAAATACAATCTATCTGACAAGCGTCAGAAACTAGACCTAATATTTTATTAACTTCGCCTTAGTATGTTGAATTCGAAGATTTTTAATGGAGTTGTTGTCCGGTTAACACTCCTTATCACATGTTCATTTGTCTCATCCGAAACGACTGCTCAACGATCCGAAGAACTGATACCAAAAGATGCGGCCACTGTTTTCAGCATCAACAACTTTACTCTTCTTCAAAAGATATCCTTAGATGATCTGGTGCGCTACGAATTCATGGAGGAGGTGCAACAAGAATTATTCGATGGATCCACCTCGGGTCAAACGATAAAGGATTCAGGATTAGATTTTAATCAAAAGCTCAATGTATTTTACGGAAAAAATGCTCGGTTTGAAATTTCAGGCTTCACTTTTGGAATCAAAGATAAAAACCAACTTTTCACTGTTTTTGATGATTTTGAAAAGGTTGAAAGTCCGTACGATGGTGTCGAATGCTATACCTCTTTTTTTAACAGTCTTATAGTTCGAGGTAATTCTGCTCTTTTGATCCGGGTTGAACCCACCACAGAACAAGTAGATACAAAAACGGATTCTCTTTGGTACGCTCGCGGTAAAATAAATCCATTTGACACATTTAAAGATAACGATGAAAAATTGGCGGAAAGCGATGATATTTTTAACGAACCCATACCAAAGACTGAAAAGGATACTCAGGAAAATGCAATTGATTCAGAGGTAATTGAAGGTGAGGAAGACATAAACCAAAAAAACTATTACGAATTACGTGATAGTGTACAAGTTGAGTTGCAGTCTGATTTCATGGAAGATGTTTGCACTGAATTGTTAATACGAAAAATTAGTTTGCCTGTCTTCGATAATCGATTCGCACAACAGTTAACTCACAGTTCAGAGGGTGTTTTTTACCTGGATAATGCGCGGAGTCTTCAGAATGCCCAAGGTCTTTGGTACTTTGAAACCATGTTTCCTTCTCTTTATCAGGATATTAAGGAACTGTACTCCGACAATGTTATGCTTGGAGATATAGTCCTAAAGGAGAATGCGGTGGAATTTAAAATGGAAGCCCACTATGGGGATGCACTCGGTTCAATTTATGAAAAAATGAACAATTCCCGCTTTGATAAACATGTGCTAAAATATATACCTCAAACGAGTACGGGTTACTTTACATATAATGTTAACATGAGAGAGGCATACGAGCAAGCATTCAAAGTAATCATGCCAATCCTTGAAGATGAACGAAATGTCCAGGTTTCCACTAATGTACTTACACTGGAGTTGCTAAACGAATTTGTAAATAAAGACGCCTTATTCAATACATACAAAGGAAGTATGTTTGGGGTTTTCAATGGAATCAAAAAAATCAAGACCACAAAGATCATATATAGCTATGATGAAGAAACTTTCGAATATATTGAGAAAGAGGTCGAAGCAGAGGAAGATATGCCGGTGTTCACTCTGGGCTTTACAACCGATCGTGCTGACATTCCTGAAAAAGTACTCAATCACCTGTCGAGATTAACTTCTCGATTTAAGAAAAAGAGCGACTATTGGATTTATGAGGATGCTATTTTGGAAGCAGCACCTTTATACATGATTAATAGGAACGGTCTTTTCATATTTACAAATGATGGCGATCTAGCCATGAACCATGTGGATGGCTATGGTTCTGAAGCCCTTATCCGTAAAAGCGGTAAAAAATGTAGTAAAAGCGGGTTCATGTTTGGCCATGTTGATTGGGCACGCGCTATCGATAAATTCCCGCGCGATTTCTTCGATGAGCGACAAAATGAAATTATTGATGCCATGAGAGGAAAATCTGGTATCATGGAACTTACTACCTCTGAAACAACCAAAGAAAAAACGATCTTCGACCTTGTCTATCACTTTGAAGGCAACTACGAGAATTCAGGCAAGTATTTGCTTGACCTGATCAACAGTTTGTACGTCATGTCGAAATAATCAATCGTCATGTTTAAAAAGTTTAGCTTAATATTCTTACTTGCCACCGCTTTGGGAGCCTTTCTGGTACTTCGGCCCTATCTATTTCGAAAAGCTGAAATCCCTCGACTGGAAGATCGTCTGCCAGATGGGGATTTTATTGGAAGAGCATATATTTTGGATGTGGCGAGAGAAACAAGTGGAATGATGTACTATCACAAAATTCCATTTCGAGACCTGTTTTCCTATGAATTTATTTTAAGTCAGGGGAAACAGTACGGTTTAAACCTTCAAGATCCGCTGTACTTTTTTGCAAATGAAAACGGGAATTGGGGTGCAATTATTCAGGTTAGCGACAGCAGTAAAATTAGGGAAGGATTTGAAAGGTTAAGGAAGTTTGTATCCATAGGCGACTCTTTGATTGAAGATCAGCATATTTATTCCTATAAAAAAGAAAACTGCTACCTCACATACAGCAATAATTACGTCCTTATATACAAAGGCAATGATTTCAAAAACATCTATGACCGGGTGACCAAAGCTAAAAGTGGTGATATAACACCTACATGGAAATCTTATCTGAATGAAAAACAATTCAATGATGAGAAATTAGTCATTTTTTCAAATTGGTCAAAGCTAAAAGAAAACGGCATAAAAACAGCACTCTTTGCACACGATAGCGACTCAAACAGTTTTCGCCTTAAGGCATATGTCAGAAACGAAAAACCACTGAACTTCTCAATGAAAGAGACAGGGTTAAATTTCAAAACAGGAAATTACGTTGATAAGATGCTCAACATTCATCTTGATATTTCTAAATTACGAGAAGCCTCAGATGATCCGCTTTATCAATGGATGATAAAATTAGGCAAGCGCGTTAGTTTTCCCACCAAAGAATTTATAGATGCGTGGGAGGGAGATTTATCTTACAGGCAGGGCGGTTTTCAAACCTTAAAAGAAAAATACGTCGAATCTGTACTGGACGAAGATTTTAATGTAACCGAAGTTCAAAAGGAAAAAGAAGTAAAGGTGCCAGGATTTTCACTTATGCTTTCTACCAATACCAACGATCGAAAACTCCTCAATAAATTATTTGAAAAAGGAATTCTTACTAATGAAAATGAACAGTTGCGGTTTTTATTCTCTCCTCCTTTAAAAATGCAAAAAAAAGGCTCTTACTACTATTTTTACAGTGGGGACTACATTCCTAAAACGGAAGAACAGGTCACCAACAATGGCATCTGGTTGCACAAAGGCACAAGCTATCAGTTCAGTATTGATTCATTAAGCAATTACGAAATATTCGGTTCGCTATATATTCCCGTCGACAGAATTATTCGGCGAAGCAGGTTTTTCTGATACGAACACCGGCATGTAGATAACTCTCGTTCTAATTAGAGTGCATGTACTGTAATTAAGTCTACTTTCAAACAAATTTGTTTGTTTTATGGCTAAAAAGCAAAAGATATTTGTTCTGGACACCTCTGTACTTCTCCATGATCATCAGGCAATTACCAATTTTAAGTCGGCACACGTAGCTATACCGATAACTGTACTAGAAGAACTTGACAAGTTTAAAATCGGCAATGATACAAAAAACTTTTCCGCTCGAGAAGTCATTCGATATATTGATAAACTCTGTTCAAATGGAACTTTACAAGACTGGATCTCGCTTGGAAAAGGGATGGGATCTTTTAAGGTTGTACTCGAAAATAATCCAAAGGAAGTAAACGCAGAATACATCTATTCCGTTGGAAAAAATGACCATAAAATTATCAATGCTGCTCTCTTTTTGAAGGAAACGGAAGTCAAAAAAGAAGTAATTCTTGTCACAAAAGATATAAACTTGAGGATCAAGGCGAAAGCTCTTGGTATTGTTGCCGAAGATTATGAAACCGGCAAGGTTGACAACAACCATCTTGAGCAGTCTTCAGCCTACACTATTGAAGGGTTAGATTCGGAAGTCCTTCGTCATATATTCACCAACGGCAAAGTAGACGAAGATGGTGTTCTGGGAGACAAAAAGATTTCCAATGGCTATTATATTCTTAAAAACGGAAAAAGTTCTTCGCTAGCAGCTTATAATCATTTAACAGATCAACTCGAGCGAATTGAAAAAGAATACATTTACGGAATTAAACCCAAGAATGCAGAACAGGCCTTTGCTCTACACGCATTAATGAACCCTCATGTTAAATTAGTTGCCCTTCAAGGGGTAGCCGGCACAGGTAAAACACTTTTGGCTCTCGCATCCGCATTGGAGCAGAGCAAATCGTTTCATCAGTTTATTTTGGCTCGTCCAATTGTGCCTCTTTCGAACAAGGAAATTGGGTTTTTACCCGGAGATGCGAATGACAAGATTGGTCCATACATGGAGCCCTTGTGGGATAATCTTAAGTTTATCAAATCTCAATTTGGTGAAAATGAGAAGAAATATAAAAGTATTCTTGAAATGGAGCAGTCCGGTAAAATTGTGATTACTCCGTTAGCCTTCATTAGGGGCCGAAGCTTGTCGAATATTATGTTTATCATAGATGAAGCACAAAACCTCACGCCGCATGAAGTAAAAACGATTATTACACGAGCAGGAGAAAATACCAAGATTGTTTTTACAGGGGACGTGCACCAGATTGATACTCCTTACCTGGACGAAAACAGTAACGGACTGGCTTACCTCATTGATCGATTAAAAGGACAGGATCTTTTTGCACATGTGAAGCTGGAAAAAGGAGAGCGCTCAGAATTAGCAAACCTAGCCAACGAATTATTATAGTGGCAACAAATCATTGAGAGCTTTCGAAAGACTATTAAAACGAAAACTGAAACCGGTTTCCTTGATTTTCTCATTTGATACACTTACCCCTTGAAGGAGTATGGATGACATCTCTCCAAGTGCTGCACGTATAATAAACGCTGGTACGTTGGGAAGCCGAAAGGGTTTTCCAAGAGACAATGCTAACTGCTTCATAAACTCCAGATTCGAGCAACATGCCCCCACTGCGTTGAAAGAACCATGTAATCGCTGTTGAATAACGTGTGTATAAATTCCCGTTAAATCATCTTCGTGAATCCAAGCAAACATTTGATTTCCATCTCCTAGAGCGGATGAAAGACCCCATTTTGCGGGAGCAGCCATTTTTTTTAACGCCCCTCCATCGGCAGATAAAACCACAGCAGTCCGAATCTTTACCACAGGCACAACCAAGGAAAACAGATCAGCACTTTCCTCCCACCTCTTCACCAACTGCGAAAGAAAATCTTTTCCAAAGGAATCCTCTTCAGTATGTATTCTTACGGACTTAAAGCCGTATGCATTGATTCCCGATGCACAAACAAATTGTTTTAAATCGGGCATGTGACTTATCTGTTCAAATAAAAAATGATTTGATTCAACACGTGATTCGATAAGTTCCTTTTTTCGATTAGCAGTCCATCGTTTATCCGCAATACCTGCGCCGGACAAATTGATAAGAATGGTAATGCCATCCATTGAGGCAACATCCATTTGAGATTTCTCCGGATTCCAATAATATTCTCCAGCATTTTTGGGCTTGCGTGAAAGCACTCTGACCTCACAACCAAGTGAACTAAGCTTCATGCCAAGTTTTTTTCCAATCAAACCTGTGCCCCCGGCTATTAAAACCCGCTCTTTCAACTTTGCCATATCTTCAAAACAAACATAGCGAAAAAGGGTTTCTTCTCAAAACTAAATAAGTGAATTCGCTCGTATTCTAACTGAGTTTATCTGTAAGAATGCGCATTTCGATCATAGGGGAGATACGCTCGTACAAAATGTTGTACACAGCTTCAACTATTGGCATGTCGACTTGAAACTTTTTGTTGATTTCCATCACACATTTTGTTGCATAATAACCTTCTGCAATCATGTCCATTTCAAGCTGGGCTGTTTTAACCGAATACCCTTTTCCAATCATAAAACCAAAGGTTCGGTTTCTGGAAAATTTTGAGTAGGCAGTAACAAGCAAATCTCCTAGATAAGCGCTTGATTTAACATCACGATGTATCGGACTCACCTCATCGATAAAATTTTCAATTTCCTGAACAGCATTAGCGATGAGTACTGCTTGAAAGTTGTCCCCATAACCCAGACCGGAACAAATGCCGGATGCAATTGCATATACATTTTTCAGAACTGCAGATAGTTCTGTTCCAAAAAGATCATCTGACACAGTTGTTTTAATATATCTGCAAGCTAGCAATTTGGCCATCTTTTCAGCGCGGTCTTCATCATGACCTGCAACCGTTAAGTAGGATAATCGTTCAAGAGCCACCTCTTCAGCATGGCACGGCCCACAAATAATTCCAATATTATCATAAGGGGTTCCAAATGTCTTGTGAATAAATCGCGCGGGAATGGCATTGAATTCAGGAACTATTCCCTTGACGGCAGAAAAAATAATTTTATCACGGAGTAGATCCTTAGGAAAAGGCTCAAAAATGGGGGTTAAAAAGGCTGAAGGAGTAGCAATAATAACGATATTAGATGACCTTATAACCTCTTCCAAATCGGTGCTCACATTAATTTTATTGAGATCAAACTCGACTGATTGAAGATAATTCGGATTATGACGATATTTGAGTATGTGAGATACTGCCTCTTCGTTCCTCATCCACCAGTTGACCGACGAAAGGTTGTTGCACAAAATTTTAACCAGTGCAGTCGCCCAGCTCCCACCTCCAACTACAGCGATTTTTTGGGAAGTATCCTCAGCCATTTGGAACAAAAGTATCAATTTTTACTTTTGTTAAGATCGCAGGCAGCTAGCGAGTAAAGAATATTAATATTTCAAAATTTCATTCACGTCTGTCCAACAACTGAATCGCCCCTTAAGACCACATCTCAAAAGAAGCAACATTAATTAATTAACAGCTTCTTAACGATAGTGCCTATAAGTGTCTCGATAGTTAGGGTATAATACCCAGAGGCAAATTCAGAGATGTTAATTTCGATCCCATCACTTTGTAATCCTGATTTTTTCAAACAAATTTTTCCAGAAAGATCCGATATAACTATCTCATTTATAGGATTTTCTTTTTGTGATGAAACGACAATGTGTTTATCAGCCGGATTCGGATATACTTTTATCAAATCTAAAGTCATCTTATTTACACCACTTTTTGGCAAACAAAATTGCTGCTTGTACTCAGATCCGAAATCGGCATTTGAACTTAACAATTCAGCCAAAACAGTGTCATTCCAAGTAATCTGATAGCTTCCATTTCCTCCTTCGCTTGAGGGGCATCCCGACATTCCATCGGCATATGAATCCATAATTGTAAATGTAAAACAACCCTTACTTAAACAAAATTCCTCGGTTACTACTCCAGGTAGACCATCGGAATAGTTGTTTTTATTGAAAAGAGTGTCTCCTGTGGAATTATCTGTTAAAAGCCATGAAGTTTCACTCCCAAAACAGTCAAGGTTAAGGTTCAGTAGAACTTTTTCGCCGTTTACTATGACATTAAAAGATGAGGCGGTTGTATTATTTTGAATCTTTTCATCCACCCCTCCATTTGGTAAAGTAACGTTGGCCGAAAAAGTATGAGAACCCGAATTTAATGCTAACGTTGGGAGCGTGACTACAGCTGTTTTCCATTGACTAAGGCTTCCGGTCCACTCAAAAGTTTGATCTTGAACACCATCAAAACCATAGAGAATAGTCGCTGAGGTTAGTACGTTCAAGCCTCCGTTAGAAATAGTGACCTGAGGAGTAAC
>JBIKYP010000008.1:0-43275 GCA_044355195.1 Crocinitomicaceae bacterium
TGCTCAGGATTGAGAACTGATTTGAACCCACAAATGCCATGCGACGAATTCCTTTCGAACGCCAGAAATAAGCTGCATCGAATTCACCGGGATTACCTGAATTAGCAATCAGATCGAATGGAGCCGCAACAAGGATCACATCTCCATCTTTAATCACTTTATGATCTGTCTGAACAAATAGCAATACACGTTCATTCACTGTTACTTTACGTTTCTGATGCCTCAATTCTATAACAGCACCCATTAATTTTTTCCATTCGGAAGAGCCCTCGCCTACCCCGTCGATTTTTATGGTTGCAAGATCATTCGAACGATAACAGTTTGCCCAGGAATTGGTTTCAAACATTCCATTTCTTTCCTGCATAAGTAACATTCCTGAAATGAAAAAACCCAACATGATCATTGGCATAAATAATCCATTCAGTTTTCGAAAAAAAGATGCTGAAATAATTAAAAAGATACAGATAAGTAACAGAAAAACCCTGATACCATCCAATAAAAATCCAGACAAAACTCCTGCAGAAAAGAAGAAAAAGATCACTACAAAAGGTTTCCGAAAAAATGAAAAAGGAAGATGTTCACTAAAAATGCTCATTCGCAACAAATAAACGAAACTTTTAAATGCTATAAATCAGATTTAAGTTGAATAATTGTACACACGTCTTTTACTTCGAATTTCTATCTTTGCTCGTCCTAAATTGAACGACATGATCAAGGTAACATTTCCGGATGGATCAATTAAAAATTACAGTAAAGGTTCAACAGCATTAGATATCGCCAAAAGCATTTCAGAGGGACTTGCCAGAAATGTACTTTCAGCACGTGTCAATGGAACAGTAATCGATGCGACCCTACCCATTAACGACGATTGCTCCATTCAACTTCTTACTTGGAATGATGATGATGGAAAATCAACTATGTGGCACTCATCAGCACACCTGATGGCTGAGGCTCTTGAATTCTACTACCCCGGAATGAAACTGGCAATCGGTCCACCTATCAACAATGGTTTTTACTACGATGTAGATCTGATGGACCACTCCTTATCCGAAAAGGATCTCGAGAAGATCGAACAAAAGATGAAGGAACTGGCTAAACTTAAAAATCCGTATATCCGAAAAGAGATCAGCAAAGCAGACGCTATAACCTACTTCACTAAAAAGCAAGATCCTTACAAACTGGAATTATTGGAAGGACTGAATGACGGGGATATTACGCTCTACACACAGGGAAACTTTACGGATCTTTGCCGCGGTCCACATATTCCAAACACCGGTTTCATAAAAGCTGTTAAGTTAACAGCCATCTCCGGCGCCTATTGGAGAAGTGACGAAAAGAATAAACAGTTGACACGCATTTATGGTGTTACCTTCCCAAAACAGATTGAACTGGATGAGCATCTCGCAAAGATAGAAGAGGCTAAACGAAGGGATCACAGAAAATTGGGTAAAGAACTGGAATTATTCACTTTTTCACAAAAAGTGGGACAGGGACTACCATTATGGTTACCAAAAGGTGCCGATCTGCGCGAAAGACTGGAAAATTTCCTTAAAAAGGCACAACGCAAAGCGGGTTACGATCAGGTAATCACCCCACATATCGGTAGTAAAGAGTTGTATGTAACATCAGGTCATTATGCGAAATATGGGGCGGATAGTTTCCAGCCAATTCGCACACCGGATGTGGAAGAAGAATTCTATCTAAAACCAATGAACTGTCCGCACCATTGCGAAATATTCAAGTCCAAGCCCCGTTCCTACAAGGATCTCCCTGCACGCTTTGCAGAATTCGGAACCGTTTATCGATATGAACAGTCAGGCGAACTCCACGGCCTCACTCGTGTTCGCGGTTTCACACAGGATGATGCGCACATCTTCTGTACACAGGAACAGGTCAAAGACGAGTTTAAAAATGTAATCGACATTGTACTTTATGTTCTAAAAACCTTAGATTTTGACAATTTCAAGGCGCAGATATCGCTTCGAGACCCTGATAATCCAGCTAAATACATCGGAAGCGATGAGAATTGGGAAAAAGCTGAAAAAGCAATTATCGAAGCTGCCTCAGAAAAAGAACTACCAACGGTTGTAGCTTATGGAGAGGCTGCGTTCTACGGTCCCAAACTCGATTTCATGGTGCAAGATGCACTCGGACGTGAATGGCAGTTAGGTACCATCCAGGTAGATTACAACCTACCGGAGCGCTTCGAATTGGAATACGTAGGCGCTGACAATCAGAAACATAGACCAGTAATGATTCACCGTGCACCTTTTGGCTCAATGGAGCGTTTTGTTGCGGTATTGCTGGAGCACTGCGCAGGCGATTTCCCTCTTTGGCTATCGACAGAACAATATGCCATCCTGCCTATCTCTGAGAAATTCAACCCCTATGCAGAAAAACTTTCAGATTTACTAAATAATTACGATATTCGCGGTTTTGTTGATGACAGAAACGAAAAGATCGGCAAAAAAATCCGTGATGCGGAACTGAAAAAAACTCCTTTTATGCTAATCGTTGGAGAGAAAGAAGCCGAAAACAAGCAAGTATCTGTTCGTCAGAGAAGTAAGGGGGATTTAGGGAGTATGAATATAGAAAGATTTGCAGAAATTGTACAGAAAACAATCGAGGCAGAATTGGCGTTAAACGCATAAAAAACTGAATGAGAAAAAACACGAAAAAACCTTTTGTAAGAAGAGAAGAAACGGAGCAGCACAAGATCAATGAAAAGATCCTCGCACGCGAAATCCGTTTGGTATTGGATGGTCAGGAACCGAAAGTAATGACAACCTCTGAGGCCATAAAAATGGCTGAAGAGCAAGAATTGGATTTGGTGGAAATTTCGCCAAATGCCGTTCCTCCGGTTTGTAAAATAATGGATTACAGAAAATTCCTCTACAATCAAAAACGCAAACAAAAGGAGCTCAAGGCAAAGCAGAGTAAGGTCGTGTTAAAGGAAGTTCGGTTCGGACCGAATACCGATGACCATGATTTCAACTTCAAACTTGCGCATGCTAGAAAGTTCTTGGAAGAAGGAAACAAAGTTAAAGCGTATGTATTCTTCCGTGGACGAACCATTGTGTTCAAGGACAGAGGTGAGATCTTGTTGCTGAAGTTTGCTCAGGAACTGGCGGATATCGGTGCTGTTGAACAACTTCCAAAACTGGAAGGTAAGCGTATGATTATCATGATCAACCCTAAAAAGAAGTAAATTAGACATAAGGATATTAAGACATTAAGACGTTAAGACAATACAATGAGGTTCTAAGTCGGAATCTTGAATTCTTAAAATCCTGAAGTCTTAAAGTCTTAAGATCAATAAAAGAAGCTATACAGAAGTAACCTTTAAAAACGAGAAGAGATGCCAAAAATGAAAACTAAATCCAGTGCGAAGAAGCGATTCACCATCACTGGAAGCGGTAAAATCAAAAGAAAGCATGCGTTTAAAAGTCACATCTTGACAAAGAAGTCGACAAAACGTAAGCGCAACTTGACGGCAGCCGGACTTGTTCACGAGTCTGACGTGTCAAATGTTAAATTACAATTGTGCATGAAGTAATCAGCCTCAGCTGAAAACGATGCATAGGTTTATTAATTGTTTAACCCGGTAACGAGTAACTAAGTCAACTGAAATAAGATTGCACTTTTTACCAAAAAACGTAGAATTATGCCAAGATCAGTAAATCACGTAGCTTCAAGAGCCCGTAGGAAAAACTTGATGAAGCTTGCCAAAGGATACTTTGGTCGCAGAAAAAATGTTTGGACCGTTGCAAAAAATGCAGTTGAAAAAGGTTTGAACTATGCTTATGAAGGTCGTAAGCAAAAGAAAAGAAACTTCCGTTCACTTTGGATCGCGCGTATCAATGCGGGTGCCCGTGCTCACGGAATGAGCTATTCTCAATTCATCGGAGCTGTTCATAAGAGCGGTATCGAGCTGAACCGCAAGGTTCTCGCTGACCTTGCTCTGAACCACCCTGAAGCATTCAAGGCGGTTGTTGACGCAGTTAAGAAATAAAAAGAATCAACTTTGTATAGCAGAAATCCCGGTCATACGATCGGGATTTTTTTTTACTTTTATTTAGTGTCTATTGAATTAAATTACATTTGTTCAAATTTCGAATATGTCATTCAATACGCACAAGGCTTCCCTAGCCGGAGTACTCATCACTATCGGAATCGTTTTTGGAGATATCGGTACTTCCCCTCTCTATGTATTCCAAGCCATTACAAGTCAGGGATCAAATTTTTCTCATGACCTCATCATGGGTGGTTTATCTAGTGTGATCTGGACGTTGATGCTTCTTGCTACGGTGAAATACATTTATTTCGCTTTAAACGCAGACAATAAAGGTGAGGGAGGGATTTTTGCGCTTTTCGCTCTTTTAAAAGCAAAAAGGATTAAATGGGTAATTATACCTGCTCTCGTGGGCTGTGCAACACTCTTGGCAGATGGATTCATTACACCGGCAATTTCGATTTCTTCCGCAGTTGAAGGTATAAATAATATATATCCCGACTTCCCGGTGCTCCCCGTTATTTGCGGAATCATCCTGGCATTATTCGCCGTACAGCAATTTGGCACATCTGCCATAGGTAAAGCTTTTGGACCCGTTATGCTGATCTGGTTCGCTTTTTTGGGATATCTCGGCGTGATTAATATTTCGAAAAATACACATGTCCTTGAAGCATTCAATCCCTATTGGGCCTATAACCTCATATTCAATGTGAAAGGCGGATTCTGGGTGTTGGGTGCTGTGTTTCTTTGTACCACCGGAGCCGAAGCGCTTTATTCAGACTTAGGACATTGTGGCAAACATAACATACGCATCAGCTGGGGTGTCATGAGTTCTCTTTTGGTGGTCAATTATCTGGGTCAGGCAGCACTTTGTTTGCAGGATGGATTCGAATTGGCACCGAAACAAACTATTTTCTATGCGATGGTTCCAAAAGAAATACTGCCCTTCGCCATCGGTATTGCAACAGCCGCAACCATCATCGCCTCGCAAGCCTTGATTACCGGAGTGTTCACCTTGATGAACGAAGCAATAAAACTTAACTTGTGGACAAATCTAAAAGTGAAGTATCCGGCAGATCACTTGGGACAAATCTATATCCCCTTTGTAAACTGGGTGCTGATGTTGGGTTGCCTTCTCGTAATTGCTATTTTTCGAAAGTCGTCGAACATGGAAGCGACCTATGGACTTGCGATTACCATTGATATGGTAATGACTTCTATTTTACTCTGTTACTTATTGATCCTTAAATATCCAAAAACAAAACTTTTCTATCTAAGTATTTTTGCCGTTTTTCTGGCTATAGAAGGAATTTTCTTGCTATCTAATCTCGGTAAGATTATACATGGCGGATGGTTCACACTTATCCTGGCAACATCTTTCTTCTCTATTCTTTTTCTATACTACAAGGCTAAACAGCTTAGAAAATCCATCACTGAATATGTTTCAATGAAAAAGGTGATCCCTTTGTTAAATGCAGTTCAAAACGATAATGGGATCCCCTACGAAACTTCAAACCTCGTTTATCCAACGCGTAGCACTACTCCAAATAAGTTAGATTCAACTGTATATTATTCATTATTCAAAAAACGTCCGCGTAAGGCAGGTGTCTATTGGTTCCTTCATTTGGACATTATTAGCGACCCTTGGGGCGTGCATTATACCGTAAACGAGGTAATCGATAAACGCTGTTATTATGTTACTCTTCAACTTGGATTTAAGGAAGAGCACCGAATCGAATACATGATGCGCAAAATTCATAAAAAGATGATTGAAAAAGGCGAAATTTCCGGGGAAAGTGTTTTTGAAAGTGTCAAAACAAAATTCAGCGAACCTGATTTTAAGTTTATTGTCTTGAACTCCCGTGTAGCTATGGATAATAAATTAACTGCTTTCCAAAGTGTCTGTATTAAGGCCTACCGTTTCGTAAAATCTACAGGCTTAAAACCTGCAGAAGATTTCGGTCTGGACAAAACCAACGTTATGGTCGAGTACATACCCATTACCGTTACGAAACAATACGATCAAGAAATTATTGAAGATTACGAAGATTATTCAAAGGATAAGAGTACGCTTAAAATGAATAAGAGTGATCAAATGGAAAAAGGATAAATTCTGACATTAGGTGAAAACAAACAAGGGAGCCAGTGGCTCCCTTATTTGTTTTGATTCTCTTTGAATTACTTCTTGTCATTTACCTCTTCGAAGTCAACATCCGTTACTTCGTCGGCAGTATTTCCGGAAGCTTCATCCGCACCTGACGCTCCACCAGAGGCGTTTGCGGCATTGTACATATCTTGTGAAGCCGCCTGAAACACATTATTTAACTTTTCCATGGCAGGCTCCAAATTAGCCATGTTCTTCGCTTCGAACTCTCTCTTCAGTTCTGTAAGCGCATCTTCTATTGCCTGCTTCTTTTCCGCCGGCAATTTGTCACCATACTCTTTCAACTGTCGTTCAGTCTGGAAGATAGTAGAATCCGCTTTATTGACCAATTCAGCTTCCTCTTTTCGTTTTTTATCCGCTTCTGCGTTTGCTTCTGCTTCTGCTTTCATTCGCTGAATCTCTTCGTCAGATAAACCTGAAGATGCCTCGATTTTAATCGATTGCTGTTTACCTGTTCCTTTATCCTTAGCTGAAATATTCATTATTCCATTCGCATCGATATCAAATGTAACCTCAATTTGAGGAACACCCCTTGGCGCTGCAGGAATATCTGTCAATTGGAAACGACCCAGTGTTTTATTGTCGTTTGCCATCGCACGTTCACCCTGTAGGACATGGATATCTACTGAAGGTTGATTATCCGAAGCTGTCGAAAAAACTTCAGATTTCTTCGTAGGTATAGTTGTATTCGCATCGATCAGTTTAGTGAAAACTCCACCCATTGTTTCAATTCCCAAAGAAAGAGGAATGACATCCAATAGAAGGACATCCTTCACTTCGCCTGTCAGTACACCTCCCTGAATAGCCGCTCCTACAGCAACTACCTCATCAGGATTTACTCCCTTCGAAGGCGCCTTACCGAAGAATCGTTCAACTGCGTCCTGAATAATCGGAATACGCGTCGAACCACCTACAAGGATTACCTCATCGATATCGCTGGTAGACAACCCTGCATTCTGTAATGCAGAACGACAAGGTGCAATTGTTCTTTCTACGATTTCCGATATAAGTTGCTCAAATTTAGCACGCTGAAGAGTACGAACCAAGTGCTTTGGTATTCCATTTACAGGCATAATATATGGCAAGTTGATCTCCGAAGAAGTCGTAGAAGACAACTCTATCTTCGCTTTTTCTGCAGCCTCTTTCAAACGCTGTAAGGCCATCGGATCCTGACGAAGGTCTATACCTTCATCTGTCTTGAACTCCTCTGCCAACCAGTTAATGATTGCATCATCTACATCGTCTCCGCCAAGATGGGTGTCACCATCCGTCGCTAATACTTCGAATACACCGTCACCCAATTCTAGCACAGATACATCATGCGTTCCTCCCCCAAAATCGAAAACGACAATCTTCTGATCCAGTCCTTTTTTATCCAAACCATAAGCTAAAGCTGCGGCAGTAGGTTCATTGATGATCCGTTTGATCGTTAAACCTGCAATCTCTCCAGCCTCTTTGGTAGCCTGCCGCTGTGCATCATTAAAGTATGCAGGAACTGTAACAACCGCCTCAGTAACCTCATGTCCAAGATAATCCTCTGCTGTTTTCTTCATTTTCTGAAGAATTATAGCCGATATTTCTTGTGGAGAGTACAAACGATCATCAATTTTTACTCGTGGTGTATTATTATCCCCTTTGACCACTTCGTAAGGTACGCGATCAGCTTCTCTTTTGCTTTCATCAAAGGAAGAGCCCATAAAACGTTTGATCGAATAGATCGTTTTCGTTGGATTGGTGATTGCTTGTCGCTTCGCAGGATCCCCTACTTTACGCTCACCACCTTCAACGAATGCCACTACTGAAGGTGTTGTTCTTTTTCCTTCAGAGTTAGCTATAACTACCGGCTCGCTTCCTTCCATTACAGAAACACAAGAGTTGGTAGTTCCTAAGTCAATTCCAATTATTTTTCCCATTTTATTATAATTTATTAAGGCTTTAAACCTGCTTCCACTTCTCAATCTTTGTGCCATCGGAAAATTCAACATACAATTTCTGCGATTTGTCAGATGAAGTCATATTTCCGCAAAAAACATCTGACGAATTGACAGAATCACTGACAATATGAGGCTTGATCGAATCGCTTCTGAGGAAATAAATTAACTTTACCTAACAAAAACAAAGCTTCAATCGTATCATGAAAGTTTCCGAAATTCGCCAACACTTCTTTGATTTTTTTAATTCTAAAGAACATCTCATTGTTTCTTCAGCACCAATGGTTGTGAAAAATGATCCAACGCTTATGTTTACCAATTCAGGGATGAACCAGTTCAAGGATTATTTTCTCGGTAATGCAATTCCTAAAAATAAACGTATGGCCAATTCTCAAAAATGTCTGCGAGTATCAGGTAAACATAATGATTTAGAGGAGGTTGGTGTAGACACTTATCACCATACCATGTTCGAAATGCTGGGCAATTGGTCTTTCGGAGACTATTTCAAAGAAGAAGCGATCGGTTGGGCTTGGGAGCTTTTGACAGAGGTGTATAAAATTCCAAAAGACCGCTTGTATGTAACGGTTTTTGAAGGTGATACTGCCGACAATGTTCTGAGAGATGAAGAAAGCTTTTCCATCTGGAAAAAATACATTAACGAAGACCGCATTATTCTTGCCTCCAAAAAAGACAATTTTTGGGAAATGGGAGATACGGGGCCTTGCGGACCTTGCACAGAGATTCATATTGACTTGAGATCAAAAACTGAAAGAAACCATATCGATGGGAAGACCTTAGTAAACTTTGACCATCCTCAAGTAATTGAAATTTGGAATAATGTGTTTATGGAGTATAACCGTAAGGCAGACGGTTCACTCGAACCCCTACCCGCAAAACACGTGGATACAGGAATGGGGCTTGAACGCCTGGCCATGGCGCTACAAGGAAAAACATCAAATTACGATACCGATGTCTTTCAAGAACTTATCAAACATATGGAAACGGTTGCAAATGTGCAATATGGTAAGCTGGAAGATGTAGATATAGCACTCCGCGTAATTGCGGATCATGTTAGAGCAATTGCATTTTCGATAGCTGACGGACAATTGCCATCAAGTAACGGCGCAGGATATGTCATCCGAAGAATACTGCGAAGAGCCGTTCGATACGGGTACCAGACACTTGGATTGAAAGAACCATTTTTATGCGATTTATCAATCATTTTAAGCCGCTTGATGGGTGATCCGTTCCATGAGCTTGTTCAACAAAAAGAACTTGTCGAAAAAGTAATTCGTGAGGAGGAAGCCAGCTTCTTCAGAACACTAGAACAAGGCTTAAAACGTATTGATACTGTCATCAAATCGACTAAACAGTCGATGGGTGATTTCATCGATGGAAAAGCAGTTTTTGAACTTTATGATACCTATGGCTTTCCTGTCGACTTGACATCGCTAATTGCCAGAGAAAACGGGCTAAGCATTGATGAAATATCTTTCAACAAAGAATTACAAATACAAAAGGATCGTTCTCGCTCAGCTACGTCTATTGAGACAGATGACTGGGTTGAAGTTTATGGCGATGGTCTGACTGAGTTCATAGGTTACGATCAACTCAGTTCAGATGTGAAAATCCTACGATACCGCAGAGTCAGCCAAAAACAGAAAGAATTTTATCAACTCGTGCTTGATCGGACTCCCTTTTATGCAGAGGGAGGGGGCCAGGTTGGTGACATTGGGTACCTTTTAGCAAACGATCAAAAAACACACATTTTCGACACAAAACGAGAAAATAACTTAATCATTCACCTCTGTGAAACATTACCTGATGATCCTAGGACTATTTTCAAAGCAGTTGTAGATGAATCAAAACGCCAGGCTTCGGCCTGCAACCATTCGGCTACTCACCTTTTACATCATGCACTGCGCTCTGTGCTGGGAACGCATGTAGAACAAAAAGGGTCTTTGGTAAGTTCGGAATACCTTCGCTTCGACTTCTCTCACTTTTCCAAATTGTCAGATGACGAAATCATACAATTAGAAACTCTGGTTACGGAAGAAATTCATAGAAATATTCTACTTGACGAACGCAGAAATGTTCCTATCGATATCGCTTTGGAAATGGGAGCAATGGCTCTTTTTGGAGAGAAGTATGGTGAATCCGTTCGTGTGATTAAATTCGGCGAATCCGTTGAGCTTTGCGGTGGAACGCACGTTTCAAACACAGGAAAGATTGGCCTGTTCAAAATTACCTCCGAATCGGCAGTTGCATCCGGAGTGCGAAGAATTGAAGCTATCACCTCCTCAATTGCAGAAAAACACTTCCGCGATAAAGCTGCTCAACTGGATGCACTTGCTTCAAGCTTAAGAAATCCGAAAGACTTGCTGAAAGCCGTGGAAGATCTTATTTCAAGAAACAATCAGCTGTCTAAAGAAATTGAGCAACTTCAAAAAGAGAAAGCACTGAAAGTAAAAGGAGAACTAAAAAATCAAATCGAACTGGTGAACGGTGTAAATTTTCTGGGCACTATAGTCCCGTTAGATGGTGCTTCGATAAAAGACATCCTATTTCAACTAAAAGGAGAAGTAGAAAGTTTCGTTGGTGTAATTGGAGGAAACGAAGGCGACAAATGTACCTTAAGTATCATCGCTTCGGACAGCATTATTCAAAACAAAGGTTTAAATGCCGGCCAATTAGTAAGAGAGGTAGCCAAACATATTCAAGGTGGAGGTGGGGGTCAAGCATTTTTTGCAACAGCAGGAGGAAAAAATGCTTCGGGACTTGACGCAGCGATCGAAGATATTAAATTAAAGTTGTAATTATGGGGAAGCAACGCAGCGCACTGCTCATCACGTACTACTGGCCTCCGGCAGGCGGTGCGGGTGTTCATCGCTGGTTGAGGTTTTCAAAATTTTTCAAGAACAATGGCTGGAACTTACATATCTATTGTCCGGAGAATGCCGCATGGCCTAACAGAGATCCATCATTAGAAAAAGAGGTCTCGACCGACCTGACCATCATCCGAAGACCAATTTTTGAGCCTCATAAATACCTCGGAAAGAAAAACAATCCTAATCAAGGTTCAGGAATTACACAACAAAAGGAAGGAAATCTTTTTCAACATTTTGTTATATGGGTAAGGGGAAATTTATTTATACCTGATGCCCGTATTTTCTGGATCAAACCCAGTGCGAGATTTTTGAGCAAGTACCTCGAGAAAAATCCTGATATCGAAACAATAATTTCTACAGGTCCGCCCCACAGTATGCACATGATCGCACTGCGATTAAAAGATAAGCATCCAAACATACAATGGGTGGCCGATTTCAGAGATCCCTGGACCGAAATTGATTTTTATCAGGACCTACTACCTGGGAAGTGGGCAGATAAACGACATCATAAACTGGAGAAACAGGTTCTTAAACAAGCAGATAAGGTAGTTACCATAAGTCAAACAGGCGCTGAGGACCTTGAACGGATTGCACAACGAAAAGTCGAGGTAATCACAAATGGATTTACATTTCCGGAATTTGATACGAAAAAGATTAAGCTTGATAAGAAATTTACGATTGCTCATTTTGGATCAATGCCCTTTGCGCGAAATCCAAAAGCACTATGGGAGGCGCTAGAGGAGCTTTTAGTGGAAATCCCCGGATTGTCATCGGTCCTCTCGTTACGACTGATCGGATCTGTAGATTTCCATATATTAGACAAGATCCACGCATCCGGACTGACCCCCTATCTTGAACAAATGGCTACGGTTTCCCATCAGAAAAGTCTGGAGATGCAGCGTAAAACCCAACTTCTGTTGCTTGTAGCCAATCGGAGCGGAAACGTTAAAGGTATACTTACGGGCAAATTTTTTGAATACCTCGGTGCCAAACGTCCCATTCTAGCAATTGGAGAAAATAACAGTGACCTTGAAACAGCAATGAACCATACCAACGCCGGATTTTTTGCAGGTTATGAAGAAAAAGATCAAATAAAACATTATATCCGATCATGCTTTAATGCCTATGCAAATCTGGGTCTTTTCCATCAAGCATCACATCTGGAAGAGTATTCATCGGTCGGATTGGCGAAAAAATTCATATATATTCTGGAAAGATAAAACTATTCTTTACCACAAAACTCCATAAAATTGTTTTGGTTTAGAATCTTAGTTGTGGCATCCGGATATAAATTCAGAAATGCGCGACTGATCTTTGCTTTTGGATCCATTTTCCATTTGATCTCGTAAGCGTTCATTCTATCTTTATATACTTCTACATAATCAACTTCAGCTTGGTTGTAATTTCGCCAAAAATAACCTTTGTATTCCCTGTCAAGAAAAGCATTCATTTTCATTCTGTCGCTAATCAAAAAATTCTCCCAAAGTTGTCCTATATCCCGACGTACCGGAAGAAGATCGAAATCCTCAATTACGGCATTACGGATTCCGTTGTCCCAAAAATAGATCTTAGACATTTTTGAAACCTCATTTCTTTGGTTTTTACTATATGCATTTAACCGAAAGATTAAAAAAGATTTTTTCGATTATACTGGAAATTTTAATGCTTAAAAATAAAAATGTGCGTTTGTCAATTACCCGAATTAGCAAAAAGCTTCACATCAGAACCTTTGATTTCCTGTTCGCAAAGAATGATTAAACGCTCAACAATATTTCGCAGTTCACGAATATTTCCTGTCCAATTGGTTTGCTTTAGTGCCTCTAACGCATCTTTAGAGAAGGTCTTTCTAGGAATTCCATGTTCTGTGCAAACAAGCGTCAGAAAATGTTCCGCTAACAATGGAATATCGCTTCTGCGCTCATTCAGAGATGGCACGTGAATTAGAATTACGGCCAAACGATGATACAAATCCTCTCTGAAACGACCTTCTTCAATCTCTTTACGTAAATCTTTATTCGTCGCGGCAAGAACTCGGCAATCTACCTTAATGTCTTTCTCCCCTCCTACTCGTTGGATCACGTTTTCCTGAAGAGCACGAAGAACTTTAGCTTGAGCACCGGCAGACATATCACCGATCTCATCAAGAAAAAGAGTGCCACCTGAAGCCAGTTCAAACTTTCCCTTTTTCTCCTTTACTGCTGATGTAAAAGCACCTTTTTCGTGACCAAATAATTCACTTTCAATTAATTCAGTAGGAATTGCGGCACAATTCACTTCAATAAAAGGAAATTTATTTCTATTCGACTGTTCGTGTAAAGAACGAGCCACTAATTCCTTCCCTGTGCCATTTTCTCCGGCAATCAAAACACGTGCATCCGAAGGGGCTACCTTATCAATCATTTCTTTCACATGCATAATCTCCTTTGACTCACCTATGATTACTCCACCTTTAATCCGCTTAACTGTTCTCTTAAGCTCCTTAGCTTCTTCGACCAAACTAATACGTTCTTTCGCATTCCTTAACGTAACCAGAATACGATTTAGATCCAATGGTTTTTCGATAAAATCAAATGCGCCCGATTTAATGGCCTGTACAGCCGTATCTATATTTCCGTGACCACTGATCATGATCACGGGAGCATCTACTTTGGCCGTATTCAATGCAGACAGTACTTCCATCCCATCCATTTGTGGCATTTTGACGTCACAAAAGATAACATCATACAAGGAGGTTGATGCCTTCTCCACGCCATCCCTTCCTAGCTCCGCTTCATCGACTTCAAAACCTTCAAATTCAAGAATTTCACGCAACGCTCGCCGAATCGCTCGTTCATCATCAATAATAAGTATTCTTCCCATGTTCATCCACTTTGGGTAAAGATATATAACTAATCCAAAAACGAATTCACCCCTAATTTCAATCTCATTTGTTAACAAAACATAGCGCATAAATACCCTAATTAACGTGTTTAGACGTGCAAGAAAAATGTAGATTTAAAAATAAAAACCGAACGAATGCTTGAACTTCAGCATATTTCTAAGTCCTTTTCCAAAAAAATCGCACTAGACGACATCTCACTTCACATAAGCAAAGGAGAAATCTTCGGACTCCTTGGTCCTAATGGTGCAGGAAAAACTACCCTTATACGCATCATTAATCGAATTATAGAACAAGATAAAGGAGTGGTTCGAATCAATGGCGAGATACTTACAGAACAGCATCTACCTAAGATCGGCTACTTACCCGAAGAGCGAGGACTCTACCGAGGTATGACCGTGGAAGCTCAAGCCTTATTACTCGGACAGTTACGTGGGTTATCCGCAAAACAAGCACGCATTCAACTTAACTATTGGTTAGAGAAGCTTCAGATCACGGACTGGAGAAAAAAGCGAATCGAAGAACTGTCCAAAGGAATGGCGCAAAAAGTACAATTCATCTGTACAATATTGCATGACCCGGATATCCTCATTCTTGATGAGCCTTTGAGCGGTTTCGACCCGATAAATATGGAGCTGATCATCAATGAATTGAAACACATGAAGCAAAACAGCAAAACCATCATCTTATCTACCCACAACATGAAAAGTGTAGAGGATATCTGCGATCGAGCTGCTCTTATCCACCAGTCCAAAAAAATTCTAGAAGGCAAAGTAAAAGATATTCAATATCAACAAAAAAAAGGAGAATACATGGTGCGGTTTCGGGGAAATATGATTGCATTTGTAAATGCTCTTTGGACCGGATTCGAGTTAGTAGCAAATGACATGATTGGAGATGATCTTTATGAGGCCAAAATAAAAATGCGAGGTGAAAATAGTTTTGAGGATCTATTGCGTGCCATTATCGGTCAGGTGCAAATAGAAGCAGCTTGGGAGGTATTACCTTCGATGCAAGACATATTTATTGAAATGGTCAATAACAGAAAGGAGGCGGCACATGCGTAACAGCTGGCTTTTGGCAAAACGAGAAATTATTGAACGTGTCGGTTCACGCTCCTTTATTTTTATGAGCATTTTCGGTCCAACACTCATCTTACTCATAAGTTATTTATTATTTGCCTATGGGGGTGAAGGAAAACAGCGTTGGAAAGTACTAATAGCTGATCCGACAGGTATTATGGATAATAAAATCCTAACAAAAAAAGACGGAATGTTGGAATATTCATTCGCTGATGGCTACGTTGAAATGGAAGAATTCAGAGATGCCAATCAATTTCAGCCCTTTGATGCGATGGTTGAAATAAACGAAAAAGTACTTTCAAACAAAACGGCATTTGTATTCTTTAGACATAAACCATCTGTTCGCATGCAAACACACCTGCAATTTCAGATAGAGCGACGTATTGAAGAAGTATTAATTAAACGATTTACATCCCTCTCCGTTCGTGATTTTAGAAAGATTAAACAGCCCTTAAACATGGCTTTCCGAGACGTAAATGACCCCATGGATGAAGCTTCTGATCTTCGTGCCTGGGCAGGATTTTTCTTCGGTTGTATCATCTTTCTATTCATTTTTCTTTTTGGAATGACCGTTCTTAGAAGTATCTCAATTGAAAAGACAAATCGTGTTATAGAGGTATTGCTGGCTTCTGTGAAACCAAAACAACTGCTTGCGGGAAAGATTATCGGAATAGGAGTCTCTGCCTTTATTCAATTTGCAATCTGGGTAGGAATTATTGGTCTTGGTATGTACCTTATGCGTATGTTCTTCTTTCCCGACTATTTAGACGCTTCCAATTTTGAACTCCTAAAGAACGCACAGGAAAATCCACATTCGATTTTAGAATATAATGAATATATCAATCTTGTTTATGAACGCTTACGGATTGGTAACATGATGTTCTTCTTTTTGCTTTTCTTCATTGGGGGCTACCTGTTTTATGGCGCTCTTTTTTCAGCAATAGGAGCTTCAACAGGATCAGAAAGTGATGGACAACAATTTATTATACCCATCCTACTTCTTTTGGGATCTTCAGTTTTTGCAGGATATTACACCATGCTCAATCCGGAAAGCTCATTAAGTTATTGGTTTCATTTTCTCCCTTTGACCTCCCCTGTGGTAGTGATGGTAAAGTTAGCCCAAGGATATGAGCCAGGTGACGCATATCAAATCTGGGTGTCGCTTATCATTTTACTTACTTTCGGCTTTCTGATGCTGGCAATAGCAGGTAAGATATACAAAAATGGGATTCTTCAATTTGGCCATCGTTTGCGTTTGTCTCATATCCTCAAATGGCTAAAAAGCTCTTAATCATGCGAAAGGCTGTTATCGATTTGGGAACGAACACATTCAATCTGCTCATCGCTGATGTAGTAAACGGAAGTTTCACAAAAATTCTTTCAACCAAGATTGCTGTTTCTTTAGGAATGGGAGGACTACTTGAAAACCGGATTTCTCCTGATGCTTACACCCGAGGAATACAGGCTTTAAAAGAATTTAGAAACCTTTGTGATGATTATGACGTGATTCAGATTACCGCTATTGGGACTTCAGCGTTGAGAGATGCATCCAATTCTGCCGAGTTCCGAAAGGATGCTCATGAACAATTCGGAATCAATATTCGGATCGTAGATGGCCAAACAGAAGCGCAGCTTATATATTCCGGAGTGAGGCTCACCTATAATTTCAATAATCCGGGCATGATCATGGATATTGGCGGAGGAAGTACAGAATTTATTTTTGCTGACAAAGATGGAATCCAACACTTAAGAAGCTTTAATATAGGCGTATCGAGAATGTATCAAGAAATCAAAACGTCTGACCCCTTAACTCAGGCTGATATTTCCACGATTGAGAACTGGCTTAACGAGCGGTGCGAGGATTTTTTCCATGGCAGATATGCATATACCCTGATAGGTGCTTCCGGTACGTTTGAAACCTTCTACGAACTTATTTATGACTACGAGTTTGGAGCGGGCTTCGACACTATCAAACTAGAGCGCAATGAATTAGAAGCTTGCCTGAGTAAAATTATTCAATCCACACAGGAAGAACGAGATTTGAATCATCGAATTATTCCTATCCGTAAAAAAATGGCTCCGGTGGCGGCTGTTAAAACACAATGGGTTCTAAATCAACTTAGAGTATCTGAAATCATTATTTCTCCTTTTTCACTTAAAGAAGGTGCACTTCTTTACTACTGATCAGATCTTTTCCACTTCCAACCATAGATCTTTCCAAATACCAAAATCAACAAGGGTTGAACCATAAATATAGTTATCAAACTATCCCAACCCAAGGATGGTGGGTTAAAATCCTTGAATAAGGCATCTGTTTGAAAAGCCTGCCAGTCATTCGTTAGAATCAAGGAAGAAAAGATATTATTGACGGCATGATACCCCATTGACAATTCTATCCCATTATCCTTCCAGGCCAACACTCCTAGGAAAATACCGGTTAACACATAATACACCATCGCTACCGGACCTAAAATCTCAATTTCAGGATTAGCAGAATGCATTAAGCCAAATAGGATACCTGAAGCCATAACTGCAATCCATGCTTTGCGGATTGACCTATTGAATGCCTTGAGTAGATACGATCTAAACAACACCTCCTCGCACGTGGTTTGTATGGGAATAAATACTAAACTAATTACCATTAACGACAGGAAGGTGTCTGGTTTGTAGTTCCATTCGACCTTTCCCGTGTAGTATTTAAGTAAAATCAAAAAAACAGTGAGTATACTTGCCCAAATACCAAATGATAGTAAAAAACGCTTCCAATCAAATCGATGTGCCGCTGTGAATAATGACCTAATAGGCCATTCATGAATAAAACGAACCGATAATAATAAAGCAAGCAATGAAAAAACGAATGGGAGTATCAGAAACAACAGAAGTTTATTTTTACCTAGAATTAGTCCCAAACTGGAAGTGTTGCCAAACTTATATGCCTCGAGTGCATCCGGATTAGTTGAAATAACTATCGATAAGGGTATCTGTCCTATTATTGCATAGGCCGCTATAACCAGAAAAAGCGTTATGAAATAGGCAGAACGATGCTTAACATGTATCCCATCAGTCACACCGGACTCAAGAAAACCGGATCTCATTCAATCAACTATTGAACATATCTTTCATCCTTCCGAAGAAATTTCGATCTCTTTTCTCGGGTTGAGGCTTGAAATTCTCACTTTCCCTCAATTTTTCAAGAATTTCTCTCTCTTCTTTTGATATCTTTTGGGGTGTCCAAACATTAATGTGTACAAAAAGATCACCGTGTCCGTAACGCTGAACATGCGGCAAACCTTTTCCTTTGAGACGCAATACTTTTCCGCTTTGCGTTCCGGGGTCTATTTTTATTTTCACTTTTCCGTTGACCGTAGGTATCTCAATAGATTCACCCAATACAGCATCCACAAAATTTATGAGTGCTTCAAAATGTAAATTCTCACCATCCCGTTTGATATCTGGATGTTCCGTTTCCTCTATCAAAACGATAAGATCTCCGGGAATCCCATTGAAAGGACCCGCATTTCCTTTTCCTGTAAGACTTAATTGCATCCCCTCTTCCACTCCGGCCGGTATATCAATTTCGATAACCTCTTCCTGTCTTTTCAACCCCTGTGCGTCAGAGTCGGATGGTTTTGAATCAATCATTTTTCCTGCGCCCTGACAACTGTGACAAGTCGTCTGAGTTTGCATTGCTCCGATAAATGTTTGCTGCACTCTGGTAATTCGGCCTGTTCCATTGCAAGTCTGGCAATTTTTAAAGGTGACACCGGGGGCATTAACAAGCTTGTTTACCTTAATTTTCTTTTTTACCCCCTCAGCAATCTCTTCAAGGTTAAGCTTGATTTTTACCCTAAGATTGGTTCCTCGAGCTGCACGTGCACCACCCCTGCTTCCACCAAAAGATCCGCCACCAAATGTACTTCCAAAAATATCCCCGAATTGAGAGAAGATATCGTCCATGTTCATGCCTCCGCCAAAACCTCCCTGTCCCATACCTGCATGACCAAAACGATCATACTGCGCGCGTTTCTCTGAATTACTCAAAACTTCATATGCCTCAGCTGCTTCTTTAAATTTTTCTTCTGCCTTGGCGTCGTCCGGATTCTTATCCGGGTGGTATTTCAATGCAAGTTTTCGATACGCCTTCTTAATCTCGTTATCATCAGCACTCTTGGTAACACCCAGTACTTCGTAATAATCTCTTTTCTGACTCATCTGGTTATGTTCATTGTCCGACGACCACCTTTGCGAAGCGAATCACCTTATCATTTAAATAGTACCCTTTCTCTACATCATCTATTACTTTACCCTTATCCTCCTCTGAAGGGGCCGGAACATTTGCAATAGCCTCATGCAACTCACTATCAAAAACATCTCCCTTAGATTGCATACTTTTTAATCCCTTAGACTCTAGGATACCTTTAAATTTTTGATAAATCAACTGAAACCCTTCTTTTACTGACTGAATGTCTTCAGCGGTCTCATTGTTTTGTATAGCTCGTTCAAAATCATCGAGAACCGTTAACATATCCTTCATCACTCCGGCACTTGCGCTACTGATTAAGTCCAGACGTTCTTTGTTAGTTCGTTTACGAAAATTATCAAATTCTGCATATAACCGAATAAATCGGTCGTTTAATTCTGAATATTTTTCTTCAGGACTTATCTCTGTTTTATCTTCAGGCTGTACTGACTCCACTTCTCCTTCCTGAGTCACTTCATCTTTCACTTCATGTGTAGGTTGTTCATTTAATTCTTTATCTTCTGCCATGATTTTCAAACTTTACCACCCGCCATGACAAAGATACTGCCATAATATCAAATACGACAAGTTGTCAGAAATATAGCCAAAAGATGCGTAAAGTTGACACCGCATAAACATGCAATGTCAGTCTAAATTTGACCACATTTGCGGCTTCCACTTCATAACATTAAATTTGTCTTTCTTTTTTTAAGCAATATTGAAGGAACTTCGTCCATTTTATGTATTTTTCTTTATAATAGGTACTCTGGGGTTATTGGCACCTTTGGTTTTTTTCGTTCCTGATGATGGATGGGATTTGAATGGATGGAAAATACATTTTTTGTCCAAGGATCGTTTCTTCCAACCCGTCAAGCAAGAAAAAAAAGATATTAGCTCAATAGTTGCCCAAGTTGACACTTCAACCACTGCACTTAATCCACGAGTTACACATATAAACAATTCGAACGGAAATCTGGGTGCACCAATAGTAGGTGAATTATCTGAAGATGCAGAAACCATACTCAGCATGAATGAGTCAGGCCTCGAGAATTTACATCGCTTTTTTGAAAAACTGGAGTCCGCTTCGATAAATAGGTCTAAAATTCATATTTTACATTATGGTGATTCCCAAATCGAAGGCGACCGAATGACTGCTTATATCCGTCAACGCTTGCAAAATCAATTCGGGGGATATGGTCCGGGGTTAATTCCTGCTGTGAATGTATATAGTACGATAACATTTAAACAGTCCACTTCAGAGAATTTTATGCGTTACACCTGTTTCGGAGGCACCAAACTTAAAAGCAAACGATATGGAGTCATGGGTTCTGCCGCACGTTTTACCCCAGAACTGGACAGTGTGGGCATGGCGACAAGAACTTTAGAAGAAGAAGGTTGGATTGAGATTTCTCCAAGTCAAAGTGCTTATACCAGAGCACGAGACTATAACAATGTGCGCATGTACTACAATTCCTGTCTAAAGCCCTGCGCTCTTAAGGTCTACCAAAATGGAAAATTAATTCATGAGGACAGTCTTAAGAGTGATGGCAAACCTCATTCGGTTGACTTGAGTTTTGAGAGTACGCCAGGAAAACTCAAGTATGTTTTCACATCAACAGTTAGTCCAACTATTATGGGGTTTTGTACAGAAGGTGATTATGGTATTCAGGTAAGTAATATCGGAATGCGCGGTTGCAGCGGGACGATATTTGGCTCAATGGATAACAATTTGCTTAGACGCATGTATGCCGACCTCAATGCCGAATTATTCATACTTCAATTCGGAGGAAATGCGGTTCCCTCTTTCCGAGATAGCGCTTCCGTTAGAAGCTATTGCAACCATATTCGCAGGCAGATTCATAACTTAAAGACCCTCAGACCTTCTGCTGCCGTTCTATTTATAGGTCCGAGCGACATGTCAAAACTAAAAGACGGAATATTTAAAACGTATCCACTTTTACCTTACTGCGTCAAACTATTGAAAAAGGTTGTTGTTGAAAGCGGATGCGCCTACTGGGATCTGTTTGACGCCATGGGAGGAGAAAACTCAATGCCTGCCTGGGTCGAAAAAGGGTATGCAGGACGAGACTATGTGCATTTCAGTAACCGAGGGGCGAGTATTGCATCCGAGTTATTCTTTGATTCCTTCGCGGCAGAATACACGAAATGGAAAAACGGAAAATCTACTTCAGGCACACAACTTCAACCATGAAGCTGTCCTTCATGACAGTATGCCTTATCCTAATTTGGTCTCTTAGAGGCCAATCGAATATAACCGTAAATGATTTAGGTTCTTACAATCATCCGGATAACTTCAGTCTGGACAGTTCTGTTTTTTCAACTTATCCATTTATCAATCTATCAGAAAACAACTTCAAATTCTGTTCGGAAGAGTCAGCCAACTGGATCCATTTTTATAGGGAATTTGAGGCCATGGTCTCAAATAAAGATCGCAAGCTAAATTTGTATCACCTCGGCGGTTCACATTTACAGGCAGACATCTATACTCATATTATTAGAAATTCACTCCAAAGCTATTGGGAAGACTTGTGCGGAGAACGAGGACAAGTATTTCCATTCGCCCTGGCGGGAACGAATAATCCCACAAATTATCGGTTCAAATCGCCTAATAAATGGAAAGGATATCGAAGTGTTTCTGTTCGACCAGAGTATTTGAGATACGGATTAAGTGGAATAATTGCCACTTGCCCAGATTCTGTTATCAGACTTTTATTCAGTTATGATCGGACAGATGTTCGTCCTGAATTCAGCGCCTTCCGTATTTTCCATAACACCGGCAAGCTACCGTACTCCATACATTTATTGAACGAAAATGTTGAAATCAAAGAGGTATACACGAATGATGAATACGGCTACACTGAATTCGTCCTCAACACTGAAATCGATTCTCTTTCTATTGAATTTGTTCGCAACACTAAAGTCTCCCGAAACCTAGAAATATACGGACTTACCTTCATGAATGAAGAGCCCGGAGCCTCTTACTCAGCTATCGGGGTTAATGGAGCCTCCTTATCTACTTACATTGAAAATGAAAGATTCGAAGAACAATTATGTCTCTATCCACCTGATTATTTTGCATTCTCTGTAGGTACAAATGACGCCAATATACCATCGAGCAAATTTGATCCAATGGTTTACCAAACCAACTTAGAGCAAATGATCTTAAAAGTAATACGTTGTAACCCGGATTGTGCTCTATTATTGACAGTTCCAAATGACGCCTATTACCAACAGAAATACCCCAATCCTAACCTCGAAAAAGTGAGGGAATCAATCTATTTTCTGGCCCAGAAATACAAAGCATGTGTATGGGATTTATTCATGATTATGGGTGGATCTGGATCATCAAGAACTTGGCTCGATGCCGGATTAATGCAAGCTGATTTGGTGCATTTTAGCAACTTGGGATATCGAGTTAAAGGGCAACTTTACTTCGATGCGTTCCTAAAGTTTCTCGATCAGATGAGGAATAACGAAAAAATAAAATAGTTTTACGACCTTTAATGAACAGGTTTTACGATATTTTCAGTTTTACAGCAACGGATCGAATGGTTTTTAACCGTCTGGATTTCTGGCTGTTCTTTTTAGTATTCATGTTCTTATTTTCTGCTTTGCATCGTCAGCAATTGGTGCGGAGCATTTTCTTTACGATTGTCAGTTTGTTTCTCTATTACAAAACCTCCGGACTCTTCGTAATTCTGCTAGGTGCGTCAATAATCGTAAATTTTTTATTTGGCAATTGGGTATTTAAAACACATTCCAAAAAAAGGAAACATGGAATTATAACATTAACGGTCATTTTCAATTTGTTTTTTCTTGCTTTCTTCAAATACGCATACTTTTTCACCGACTCCTACAATGCACTTTTTCAGTCTGATTATCAAATTTTTAATTGGTTTGCACAGATTGGAAACGGTTTTTTTGGTGATGGTTTCTTTGAAACAAAGATATTGTTACCTGCCGGTGTAAGCTTCTTCACATTTCAATCTATTTCTTATGTCATAGATATTAACAGAAAAGAAATTAACCCGGTAAAAAATGTATTTGATTATGCATTTTATGTGACCTTCTTTCCCCACGTCATTATGGGGCCAATCGTTAGGGCTCGGGACTTTATACCCCAGATTTATCGACCTTTCTCATTAACCAAAGATGAGTTTTCATCCTCGATACTTTTGGTAGTGAAAGGACTTCTTAAAAAGATCGTATTAGCAGATTACATCGCTTTGCACTTCATTGACAAAATTGTTGACGCCCCTCAAGCCTATCCCGGATTTGTAAGCGTGCTTGCAATGTGGGGTTACTCTTTACAGATTTATGGTGATTTTTCCGGCTACACTGATATCGCAATTGGTATTTCCCGTTTGATGGGCTTTGAATTATTGCCCAACTTTAATTCTCCATATAAGGCCTTAAATGTGGCAGAATTTTGGCGTAGATGGCATAAATCTCTCGGATCCTGGCTTAGAGACTATCTTTATATTCCCTTGGGAGGTAACAGGAGCGGGGGCTGGGGCACCTATATTCTAACCACGGTCATCTTTATTTTCCTCTTTTTTATTCTTCATTGGTATGAGCTCATTTGGGTTTACGTTTCTTTGATCTTTCTCTATTTCATCGGTATTCTCATCTCACCGACATTTAAAACCAATATTCACAGGGATCTCAACCTACTCATTACTATGATTATTGGAGGATTGTGGCATGGTGCCAGTCAAAATTTCGTAGTTTGGGGAGCAATGAACGGCATCGCGCTGGTTATTTACAACTATTGGAAAAAAATAAGTCCCTATGAAAATCGAACATGGTGGTTGGTTCACTTTTGGAAGATTTTTATAACGTTCAATTTCATCACGTTTACACGTCTTTGGTTCAGACTTGACGGAGCCGGTGAGCCTGTCGCAATGATCCAACATATCTGGAACAATTTTGACTTTTCATGGGATGTTTTTGTGAAAGTGCTTGAAACCTATAATATTGTATTCTGGATTATGCTACTTGGATATGTCGTTCACTGGTTACCTGACACCCTTAAAAAACTTGGAGAACAGACATTTTCCAAATTCCCAATGGCAATACAAGCGACAATAGTGGCCGTAATTATTGTTTTAATGTATCAAGCTGTATCAGACACCTTCAAGCCATTTGTTTATTTTCAGTTTTAATTCCAATCAAATTATACCATTAACTTGATATGTTTTAGAGGCTAATCCTGATGAAGTTTTTTCACCATGGTTAGGATAGTAGCCAGGGCAACCGTTTCTCCGGTCTCATCATAGACATCTACAAGAAATTTTACAATGCCTTTGGCATAATCATCATTAGAGCGCTTTTCCTGATCAATTTTTTCCTTGACAGTAAAACGGACACCAATTGTTGCTCCCGGATATACCGGTTTAACGAAGCGTGCTTCGTCGATGCCATAATTAAGCAATACCGGACCTTTTTTGGGATCGACAAATAAACCGGCAGCTTTAGATAAAATAAAATAGCCATGTGCTACCCTTCGCTCGAAAATGGTTCCTTCCAGTGATGTGGCATCCATATGCGCATAGAAATTATCTCCGGAAATATTAGCAAAGTTAACTATATCCGCTTCAGTCACAGTATGCTTGTGGGTGAATACCGTTTCTCCTATTTCCAACTCTTCAAAATGCTTTCTGAAAACATGCGGATTAGCCTCCGGCATAGACGCTCCAATTTGGAATTGTTGCGTTATCTCCGTAATCGTTGTTGGATGGCCTTGGATAGCCGTTCGCTGCAGATAGTGCAGAACACCGCGCTTCCCACCCATTTCCTCTCCTCCCCCGGCACGACCCGGACCTCCATGAGTAAGTAACGGCATCGGAGATCCATGGCCGGTACTTTCCTTGGCACATTCTTTATTTAAAACTAAAATACGTCCGTGCATACTTGCCGCATTCAGAACATATTCGCGAGCTTCTTTGTTGCAGGGTGTAACGATTGATGAAACAAGTGAACCTCTGCCCATACGCGCCAATTCAACGGCTTCGTCCAGGTTTTGGTATGGCATTAAAGTCGCTACAGGGCCAAATGCTTCTACTTCATGCACATCAGTTTGATTAAATGGGTCATTGTTTCGGAAAAGGATAGGTGAAAAGAAAGCTCCAAGTTTCTTGTCCGCTCCCATGACATCAAAATGATCCAAATCACCATAAACAATCTGTTGCGATTTGGATAGCTTCTCGACACTCTCCCTTACACTCGCCACCTGACCTTTACTCGCCAACGCACCCATGCGCACACCTTCCACCCTGGGATCACCAATTACCAAAGAAGAAAGTTTTTCTGCAATGGCCTTTTCCACCTCATCCACGTAATTTGAAGGAACTAAAAGTCGACGAACAGCGGTACACTTCTGACCTGCCTTCACTGTTATCTCACGCACGGCCTCTTTAACAAACAAATTGAATTCCTCAGTTCCGGGAATTGATTTTTCTCCTAGAACCATCGCATTTAAGGAGTCTGCCTCAAGGTTGAACGTGATATTATGTTCCGTAATACGCGGATTTGATTTTAGTAGCAATCCTGTAGAGGCGCTTCCCGTAAAAGTCACCGTATCTTCAGATGTTACATAGTCAATAATTCCTCGTCCGGAACCACATACCAACTGTAATGAACCTTCAGGAAGAATACCGGAGGAAATGATGTCACGAACCACTACTTTTGTCAAATAGCAAGTTACCCCTGAAGGCTTAACGATTGATGGCACTCCTGCAAAAAGATTCACTGCTATTTTCTCCAGCATTCCCCAAACCGGGAAATTGAAAGCGTTAATGTGGACAGCAACGCCACGTTTGGGAACCATGATGTGATGACCGATGAAAGTTCCATTCTTTGATAGTTGGGCCGCTGTACCATCAACGTAATACGGAAGATCGGGAAATTGTCTTCGTAACGAAGCATTTGCGAACAGATTTCCAATCCCTCCTTCAATATCAATCCATGAATCTAAACGCGTAGCTCCGGTCCAAGAACTCACTAGATAATATTTTTCCTTATTTTCCAACAGATGAAGAGCCAAAGCCTTGAGCATTCTTCCCCGCTCTTGAAAAGTCATTTTCCGTAAAGAATGACCGCCATTTTTCTTTCCGTATTCGAGCATGGCCTGATAATCTAATCCCTTACTTGAAATATCTCCGATTTTCTCACCTGAAATGGCATTGTACATAACGGTTTCTACTCCTTCTCCATCAAACCACTGACCGAGTGCATAACTTTGATATCGTTGCATCTGTTTCAATTTTGAGCTCTAAAGTAAAAAAAGTGACGACTTTTATTAATAAAAAACGTGTGGATTATTGAACTCATTATCAAAATTCATTTTCTCCTTTGATTTTAATCAAACTTCCGCCCCTTGGCTCTAACGTATTTTTGCAGAAACATAAAACAATGAAAATAATTTCTCCTCTTTTGATTATTATCTTGAGTATAACATGCACAAGTTGTAAGAACGATCCGAACGAAAAAAGTGAAACTACCTACCGACAACTCAAATACAAAAAGAATACACCCGAAAATAAAAAGAAAGGATTATTTCTGAATCTGGAGCAGGCAACATTGGATAATTACGATTACCAAAGTGTCCTTTACACAGGGAAATATATGCAACTGGCACTGATGAGTCTTGAAACAGGAGAGGACACCGGATGGAATACAAATACGCGAAGTGATCAGCTCGTTCGTATTGAATCAGGAAGCGGTCTTTGTCTACTAAACGATGAAGCTTACGAGTTTCAGGCAAATGACGCCGTTTTCATTCCTGCCGGATCAAGGCATAACATCCTAAACAATAACGATAGTACTGAATTGAAACTTTATGTACTCTTCTCTCGGCCGGTCCTAAAGGACAAAATTTCAAGAGCAACAAAAGAGGAAGCCCGGGAAAGGAAAGATCGTTTTGACGGCGAAACAACGGAATAAATATCAAGCAAATTCAAATTGATCTTGATGCGCAGCAATATAATCTAAAGTGTCAAGTATCTCATTCAGATTAAATGAAGTCACTAACTTCATTCTGTATTCCTTAAAATGGGCTATTCCTTTGAAATAATTGGTATAATGACGCTTCATTTCAGCTATACCAAGATGCTCGCCCTTCCATTGCACAGACATCAATAAATGCTCTCTTGCAACATCTACCCTCGCCTTAATCGTAGGTGGAGCCAAATGCTCACCTGTATTCATATAATGTTTTACTTCATTGAAAAACCAAGGATAACCAATACTTGCACGACCGATCATGATACCATCCACCCCATGACGTCGCTTATATTCAACAACCTTTTCAGGTGAATCGATATCGCCATTTCCAAAAACGGGAATTTTCATTCTGGGATTGTTCTTAACCTCTCCAATAAGCGTCCAGTCTGCTTCCCCTTTATACAACTGAACCCTGGTTCGACCATGTATTGATATGGCCTCAATACCGACATCCTGCAAAGCCTCAGCAGTAGAGACAACAAATTTCGAATTTTCATCCCAACCAAGTCTAGTTTTTACAGTTACCGGAAGTTTGGTGATTTTAACGATTTCCTCCGTCAACCCAATGAGCTTTGGAATATTCTGAAGCATACCGGCACCTGCACCTTTACAAGTCACCTTTTTAACTGGGCAACCAAAATTGATATCTATAAGATCAGGATTTGTTCGTTCAATAATCTTTGCGGCTTCTTTCATACTTTCTATTTCACCGCCAAAAATCTGAATTCCAACCGGCCGTTCATATTCGTAAATATCAAGTTTCAGGACACTTTTTGCCGCATCTCGGATTAAGCCTTCCGAGGAAATAAATTCAGTGTACATTAAATCCGCACCATGCTTTTTGCACAAGGCTCGAAAAGGAGGATCACTTACATCCTCCATAGGAGCAAGTAATAAGGGAAACTCGCCCAGTTCTATGTTACGAATTTTCACCACCTCGTTAACCTTTAAACTCTTGAACGCCGAAAGCCTTGAACTCTTGAACCCTTTCAATCACCCTATCCTTCTAATATCGGCACCCAGATTGTTCAATCGAATCTCAATATCCTGATATCCACGATCGATTTGCTCAATATTGTGAATAACACTTTTTCCTTTTGCCGAAAGAGCCGCAATTAACAATGAAACTCCGGCACGAATATCAGGAGAGGTCATCTGAATTCCTTTCAGAGAATGCTGCTTATTCAAACCGATTACCGTAGCACGGTGTGGGTCACATAAAATAATCTGAGCCCCCATATCGATTAATTTATCAACAAAGAACAAACGCGACTCAAACATTTTCTGATGGATAAGTACTGAACCTTTAGCTTGGGTTGCCACAACTAAAACAATAGACAATAAGTCAGGGGTAAATCCGGGCCATGGCGCGTCGGCTATTGTAAGTATTGAACCGTCAATAAATGTGTCAATCTCATAATGTTCCTGCGCAGGAATAAAAATATCATCTCCTCTTCTTTCTAAACTGATTCCCAAACGACGAAAAACATTTGGAATAATACCAAGATTATCCCAACTCACGTCCTTGATTGTAATCTCCGAACCGGTCATGGCCGCAAGACCGATAAAACTTCCAATCTCGATCATGTCCGGAAGGAGTCTGTGGTAGCATCCACCCATTTTCTTTACTCCATGAATATGCAACATGTTGGAACCGATTCCTTCAATCTTTGCCCCCATAGAATTGAGCATTTTACACAACTGTTGCAGATATGGTTCGCATGCAGCATTATAGATTGTGGTTTTACCTTCAGCCATCACCGCCGCCATCACAACATTGGCAGTTCCGGTAACGGATGCCTCATCCAAATGAATGTAGGTCCCATGTAATTTATCCGCCTCGATAGAGTAAAAATACTCACCCGCGTCATAGTTGAATTTAGCCCCCAGCATTTGAAAGCCCTCGAAATGCGTATCCAGTCTTCGTCGCCCTATTTTATCTCCTCCGGGTTTAGGGATATATCCCTTTCCAAAACGCGCCAGTAGCGGACCAACGATCATAATTGAACCTCTTAAGGCACTTGCTCTTTTCTTAAAATCTTCCGACTCGAGATATTCAAGTTTGATATCCTTGGCTTGAAAAATAAATGTTCCTTTTTCAACTTTTTCTATCTTGACACCCATCGTTTGCAACAGGCTGATCAACTTGTTTACATCAACAATATCAGGAACATTTGAAATGGTCACTTTTTCTGTGGTAAGAAGGGGGGCGCAAAGAACTTGAAGCGCTTCATTCTTAGCACCTTGCGGTATGAGTTCGCCTTTGAGAGGTTTACCTCCATGTATCTCAAAAGAAGCCATGTATTATTTTTTGAATTTCTTTTTTTGCTTTTGTTTGAATCCGCCCTTATTACGTTTATTTTGATTCAATCCCATGGAACGAAGGATCGTATTGGTGTTAACCAGTTCGTCCGGATTTTCCAAAATCAACTCTCCTCTGGACAAATCCTTTAACTGATTGGCAATCACATGATTTTCTACCGCGTCGTTATTATGTGCAAGAAATTGTTTCTTCATAAAGTTTGCCATGGTATTCTTCAAATATTCCTTCTCTTTAGAATCTGTAACAGAGCCTGAGGATTCGAGAATCTTCTGAGTATATTGACCATAATGACCAAAGCGAATCTTACTTTTCGGATAGGTCATAAGCTGAGGCTTCTCATTCAAAACCTCCTGCTTTGGAATCTCGTACGGAGAATCCACATCTAATTGAAAATCAGACATAACGAACAAGTGCGTCCATAATTTATGACGAAAATCATCGACGTCACGCAAATGTGGATTAAGCTGTCCCATCACTTCAATGATCGCCTGAGCAGCTCGATTACGTTCTTTTCTGTCAACAATTTCCATAGCATGTGCAATCATTTTCTGAACATTTCTTCCGTACTCAGGAAGAATCAAGTGACCTCTGGTCGTATTATATTCCATCAAGATATTCTTAAATTAATTTTCTAAACACTTTGCAAGTGCATTTTCGTACAAGGTCTTCGCTTCGGTTATAAAACCATAATGACCGTCATCAATTACCATCTTTCCTTTGGTTACATGACCCAGTAGGGTGAAATTCACGCCGGATTCCATCATAAATTCAATAAATTCTTCCTCGTGGTTTTCGCTAACAGCCACCACTACCCTCCCTTGAGCCTCACCAAAAAGAAATGCATCTTCGCGAATCTCCGAATCTGTAACAATATCGAATCCCAGCTCATGCGGCATAGACATTTCAACCAACGTAACAAATAATCCGCCATCTGACACATCATGAACAGCATTAACCAATTGTTGGTTGATCAAGCCTTTCACAACATGTTGCATCGCATATTCTTTGTCCAAATCGAAATAGGGAGCAGGAGAAGCTTTAATTCCATGATAAGAAGCTAAATACTCAGAGGAAGCAATGTCATTGACACATTCACCTATCACAAAAATCAAATCACCCTTGAATTTGAAATCGAGTGTCATCAGCTGATCCTTATCCTCCAAAATACCTATCATACCAATAGTTGGGGTAGGAAAAACAGGAATCTCAACTCCATTTGTTACCGTTTGATTGTAAAAAGATACATTTCCGCCTGTAACCGGCGTTTCAAATTTCAAGCATGCCCGTGACATTCCTTTGATTGCTCCGACAAACTGCCAATACGATTCAGGGTTGTATGGATTTCCAAAGTTGAGACAATTTGTTATAGCGCTTGGCTCGCCACCCGAACAAACAATATTCCGTGCGGCTTCTGAAACGGCAATCATCGTACCGATTTCCGGATCAGCATTTACGTATCGAGAGTTGCAATCCACCGACATAGCTAAGGCTTTGTTCGTACCTTTTATGTTCACTACACCTGCATCACTCGGTCGATTCGTCGTCATTGTCCGCGTACCCACCATTGAGTCATATTGTTCGTAAATCCATTTTTTAGAAGCAATATTGGGATATTGAAGAAGTTTTAATGCCACCTCTTTCAAGTCTTCCGGCTGCTTCACCTGATCGATTTTAAACTTTTTGAATTCTTGGTAATAGGCGGGCTCCCTATAATCTCTTACATACTGAGGCGCTCCTCCACCCAATACTAACGATTCTGCAGGAACATCGCCCACGATCTCTCCATTCATAAAATATCTTACGCGACCAGAATCCGTAACAACACCTATTTCTTCGGCGTTAAGATCCCATTTTGTAAAGATTTCCTTAACCAATTCCTCCTTGCCTTTATGTACGACCACAAGCATCCTTTCCTGAGATTCAGAGAGCAGAATCTCGTAGGGCAACATATTGTCCTGACGGGTCGGCACACGATCTAAATAAATATCCATTCCAACACCACCGCCTGCACTCATTTCGCAAGTAGAACAAGTTATGCCCGCTGCACCCATATCCTGCATACCAACAATCGCGTCGGTATGTGCTAATTCCATTGTTGCTTCCAGCAGTAATTTTTCCATAAACGGATCACCTACCTGAACTGATGGAAGGTCATTTGCAGAATCTTCCGTAATATCCTTGGAAGCAAATGCTGCTCCCGCGATACCATCCTTACCTGTAGCAGAACCTACTATGAACACAGGATTCCCGGGACCTTTAGCTTTGGCGGAAATAATTCTTTTAGTATCAATAATTCCCGCGGAGAAAGCATTTACAAGTGGGTTTGTATTGTACGAATCATCAAAGAACACCTCTCCACCAACGATTGGAATACCAAAGGCATTACCATAATCCCCAATACCCTTAGTCACCCCCTTGACAAGCCATTTTGTCCTGGCATTTTCCACATTTCCAAAACGCAACGAATTCAGTTGGGCAACCGGTCTTGTACCCATGGTAAAAATATCACGGTTAATTCCCCCAACCCCGGTTGCGGCACCTTGATAAGGTTCCAATGCACTAGGGTGATTATGCGACTCAATTTTAAAAACACAACCTAATCCATCACCAATGTCGACGAGCCCAGCGTTCTCTTCCCCTGCTTTAACCAGCATGTGGGGACCATCCTTGGGTAATTTTTTCAACCAAACGATGGAGTTCTTGTAAGAACAATGCTCAGACCACATTACTGAATACACGGCAGTTTCAGTAAAATTTGGGGTTCGACCCAATATCTCTTTAATCATGCCGAATTCTTCCTCACGAAGTCCGAGATCAATTGCTTGCTCAAGTGTTGCATCCTGATTTAATGTGCTTTCCATAGGATTTCAATGTCTGACAAAAGTAAGCATTTATTTATACCCTCACAGCCGTTTAACTCAGCCTATCAAAGGATTTATCAACACGAGAAATACCATTTGTTCAAAGTCACCTTTGCGCAAATCGATAAAGAACATAGGCAACACCACCAAAAATCACATTTGGTACCCATACAGCGATATACGCAGGAAAACCGACATTCATAGCAGCGACGGTAGTCACTTTCATGGCGAAAATGTAAATGAATATAATCAACAATCCGATGGCAATATTAACACCAATGCCGCCTCGCTTTTTCCGTGAAGATACCGATACTCCAATAACGGTTAAAACATATGCCGCAAAGGGATAAGACGTGCGTTGATATAATTCAATTTCGTACATAGGAACATTACCTGAGCCCTTTTGCTTTTCTCTTTTAATAAATGCTCGCAATTGCGAATAGGTCATGACCTCTGCAATATTATCACGTTGTGCCATTTCTTCGATCTTGAAATTGAACACAGTATCCTTCCTTGAACCTTCCCTGAGTTCGTCATTCGGATAACCAACAAATCGCTCGTAATAATCTTTCAAAACCCATTGATTGGTTCCCTTAATATTCTCTGCTGTACGTGCTTTCAAAAAGTAGGTCAACCGATGCTGAGAATTCCATTGTTCAAGGACAAAATCATTGACTATTTTATCTTCCTGATAATAACTTGAAAAATACACTACTTGATTTCCCGGATATTCAGCATGATAGTCGCTCACTGACATGGCATCACGGTAATACTTTTCCTCAAAATTTAATCGGGTTCGATTCGATTTAGGCAAAACAAAATGATTCATTACTAGTGATATCAACATTATTACCGTCGCGGCAATCATATATGGACGTAGAAAACGAGAAAATGGCTGTCCACTGTTCCACATAGGTATAATCTCGGTGTCCTGAGCTAATTTAGCTGTAAACCAGATAACCGAAACGAAAATAATCATCGACGAAAACAGGTTACCGTAAAAAAGAATGAAGTTTACGTAATAATCAAATACAATTGCTGTTAAAGGGGCTTGATTATCAATAAATTCACTCAGTCGCTCCGACAAATCAAATACCATCGCCAGAAGCATAATAATCCCTAACATGAAGTAAAAAGTCGATAAAAACTTCCTAATGATATACCTGTCTAAAATCTTAAACATTGGATTAGAGTCTATTCTTCAATCTTGGAATCATTAATGCTTTCCATTCCGAATATGTTCCGGCAAGTATCTGTTTTCTAGCCTGATTCATAAGTTCAAGGTAAAAAGCAAGATTATGAATTGTTGCAATCTGAATAGCAAGATTTTCTTTTGCTTTAACCAGATGTCGCAGATAAGCCTTACTGTAAACGTGATCGACATAGGTAGTGCCATTCGAATCTAATGGTGAAAAATCCTTTTCCCACTTTTCGTTTTTAATATTAATAACCCCTTCTGAAGTGAACAACATGCCATGACGCGCATTTCTACTTGGCATTACACAGTCAAACATATCTATTCCTAACGCGATGCATTCCAACAGATTGACCGGGGTACCCACTCCCATAAGGTAGCGAGGCTTATCTTTTGGCAAAATAGAACTAACATGTGCCGTCATTTCATAAAGTTCCTCTTCAGGTTCACCAACAGACAAACCTCCAATGGCATTCCCTCGAGCATCAAATGAAGCTATAACTTCCGCAGATTCAGCTCTTAAATCTTTGTAAACACTTCCTTGTACAATCGGAAATAAGCATTGTTCGTATTCAAACTTGGGGATTGTTTGATCCATTTGTTGAAAACAACGCTTCAACCAACGGTGTGTCATTTTCATAGAGTTTCGAGCATAACTATATTCACATGGGTAGGGTGTACATTCATCAAATGCCATAATAATATCTGCCCCAATACTTCGCTGAATATCTATTGCCCGTTCAGGAGTAAAAAAATGATAGCTTCCATCAATATGTGATTGGAATGTAACCCCTTCTTCAGTAATCTTTCGAGAACCACTAAGTGAGTAGACCTGGTACCCCCCACTATCCGTAAGGATGGGGCGTTCCCAACCTATAAACTGATGCAGTCCGCCCGCAGCTTCCAACACTTCTATCCCCGGCCTCAAAAACAAGTGGTATGTGTTACCCAGAATTATTTGCGCGCTAATGTCATCCCTCAACTCCTGCTGATGAACACCTTTAACTGATCCGGCTGTTCCCACCGGCATAAAAATAGGAGTCTCAATGGAACCGTGATCCGTATGCAGTAATCCTGCACGAGCATTAGATTTTGGGTCGTTTCCAATCAAATCAAAGTGCATAAGATGTTGAAAAAATAACCCGGCAAAGATACTTGTATTTGATTAAGCACCCCATCTTTGCAAAAAGCTTTCCCAGAATGCATTTCCTTCCGACTTTCGAGATTGGACTTCCTTTTTTTATTTTCATCTTCTTTGCTACTATGGCATTGATTAATTTTTGCTATACCGTATTCGTTTTCGGAAAACTGTCGTTCTACAAGGATCGCCCAACCCTAGATGAGATAAGCCTACCCCCGGTAAGTGTGATTATTGTCGCCCGAAACGAAGCAGATAACCTTTACGACAAACTCCCTTTTGTGCTTTCACAGGATTACCCGAAGTTTGAAGTTATCGTGGTCAATCACCATACGGTTGATGAATCCTCTCATATTTTGGATGCCTTATGCAGACAATATGGTAATTTGCGATACATCGAACTAGAAAAAAATCAGCACTCGCGTTACGGAAAAAAATTACCTCTGACCGTCGGAATTAAAGGTGCAAAATATGAATACATGGTCTTCACTGATGCGGATTGCAAGCCAACAACCGATCAATGGTTGAAGAGTATGTCGAGGAGATTCATCCCCGGGAAAGAACTTGTTCTTGGCTATGCTCCTATCACCAAAGAGCGGGGATTTTTGAATCGCGTGATTCGTTTCGACACGGCATGGATTGCTATTAGTTACTTTTCGATGGCTTTGTCTAGGTTGCCCTATATGGGAGTTGGCAGAAATATTGCCTACACCAAAAAGCTTTTTTATTCCGTGAATGGTTTTAAATCGCATTATTCACTCTCCTCAGGAGATGATGATCTTTTTGTTCAGGAAAGTGCTCGGGGAAACAACTACAGTATCAATGTAGACTCCAGTTCATATTGCTACTCAAAAGGCAGCTATAGTTGGCTCAACTGGATCGGACAAAAAACAAGACATTACACTACATCAAACAGATATAAGGTTATTAAAAAATTAATGTTAGGAATATACCCGTTCAGTCTTCTTATGTTAAGTGTTTCCTTTGTTATTTTGATGTTTGATACAGATTTCCGATGGTTAGTGTTGTCCACTTATTTATTCATTACATTGGTAAAATGGTGGATACTCGGCAGGTGTTTAGGAAAGATCAAGGAGTCATCTTTTGCCCGATTCCTTCCTCTATGGGATATATTTTATGCCCTCCTTATTCCTGTGATATTCTATTCATCGGAAAAAAAGGGAGCTAACAAATGGTAGAAACGGAACATTTATCCGAAAAAGCAAAACACGACCTCGTTCTGGTTGAGGCTGCACGAAAGGGAGATCAAGCAGCTTATGCTGAATTGATGGATAGGTACAGAGAATCTATATACTTTATGATGTTCAAGATGGTGAAACATCATGACGATGCAGACGACTTAACCATAGAAGCTTTTGGGAAAGCCTTTAGCAGGATGGACCAATACTCTCCAAGTTTTGCTTTTAGTACGTGGTTATTCAAAATTGCAACTAACAATTGTATTGATTTTATTCGAAAGAAACGTATTAAGCTCACATCTATGGACACTGGAATAACAACCCATGATGGTGAAGTCATTTACATCGATGCCAAGGCTCACTCCATGGATCCAGAAGAGACTGTTATTCACGGTCAAAAGGTAGTTCACATGCGCATGTTGGTGAGCAAACTGAAACCACGATACAGAGAGTTAATCGAAAAACGCTATTTCGAAGAATTGAGTTACGAAGAAATTGCGGAAGAATTGAATCTTCCTTTGGGGACTGTGAAAGCTCAATTATTCAGGGCGCGCGACTTTTTGGCGAACATGATGGAGAGAACCAAAGATTCCATCTAAGAACAACATGTCACACGAATTGATAATAAATTTATTTCCGGAACTTTCCAATAATCAGAGAGAGCAGTTCAAAGAACTAAAGTCGCTATATGAATTCTGGAATGCACAAATTAACGTAATCAGCAGAAAAGACGAAGGAAATTTTTACGAACGACATGTGTTACACTCGCTTTCCATCGCTAAAATAATTACTTTCAAAGATAAAAGTAGCATTCTTGATATAGGCACGGGAGGAGGATTTCCTGGCATTCCTCTGGCAATTCTCTTTCCTGAATGTAGATTTACCTTAGTCGACTCCATAGGAAAAAAGATTAAAGTGGTTAGAGAAGTTTCCAAAGCGATTGGTCTAACAAATGTTGATGCCGTTCAAACTAGAGCTGAAGAAATCAATGATCATTTTGATTTTATCGTTAGTAGAGCCGTAACTTCCATGCCTCAATTCTTAAAATGGACCAGAGGTAAATTCTCCAAAATAAATACCCATGCTTGTCCAAACGGCGTATTTTATCTAAAAGGCGGAAATTTGACCGATGAACTAAAAGGAATAAAAGGAGTTGTATCCTACCCCATAAGCTCCGTATTTCAAGGTGAATTCTTCAAAACGAAATATGTCATTTATGTTCCGGGGAACTAGGAAAAAGTGAGCTGCTTTTTTTAAATCTTTCAGCCTAATGAAGCATTTAAATGAACAACAATTTAACGTTTTGAGATCAAAAAGGTCCAAGATAAACAAGCACCGCTCATTTGTAGTATGGTTCACAGGACTCTCAGGGAGCGGAAAAACCACATTATCTAACTTACTGGAAAACAAGCTTTACAATCAAGGAGTGCGAACTTATCTGCTGGATGGAGATCATTTGCGACTAGGCATCAATCGAGATTTAGGATTTACTGAAAAGGATAGAAGTGAAAATATGAGAAGAGTAGGCGAAATTAGTAAGCTTATGGTGGATGCCGGCCTGGTAACCATTGCCGCATTTGTTTCCCCATTTGAGCGCAACAGGGAAATGGATAAAGAAATTATCGGCAGGAAAGACTTTATCGAAATATTCATTAGCACCCCTCTTGATGAGTGCATTCGACGAGATTCAAAAGGACTCTATAAAAAAGCGCTTAAGGGTGAAATTTCAGATTTTACGGGAATATCATCGCCATACGAAAAACCATTATCGGCGGATCTCACGATAGAAATGACCAACATAAGCATTGATTCGTCCCATGATTTGGTCTATGACACAGTTAAAAAACACTTGTAAATGAATACATTACTTACCTGCGCTATTAAGGCCTCACTTGCGGCAGGGGCTAGAATTATGGAAATCTACGAATCTGAAAACTTTGGTATTGAATTTAAAGAAGATAAATCACCTCTAACATTAGCGGATACTGCCTCAAACAAAATTATAATCGATTACTTAGAGAGCACAGGAATACCCATTCTGTCTGAAGAAGGAAGTTTTATTCCTTATGAAATTCGAAAATCATACGATTCTTTATGGATCGTAGATCCCATAGACGGCACAAAGGAATTCATTAAGCGCAATGGTGACTTTACGGTCAATATAGCACTAATTGAAAATGGAGTACCTCAACTTGGTGTTGTATATGTCCCAGCGTTAAAAGAATTATACTTCGCCAGTCCGGAAATAGGAGCCATGAAATCAAAAATGATTGAGAACTTCGGTTCAATGTATGAATTAATTGCACGTTCTGAAAAATTACCCATTTTACACCAACGAAACATATATACCGTTTTAGCAAGCCAATCTCACCTAAATAAAGAAACCGTTGATTTTATCGAAGAACTTAAAAATGAACATGGAAAAATCGAACTGATCCAAAGAGGAAGTTCATTGAAGCTTTGTCTTGTTGCCGAGGGTTATGCTGACTGCTACCCCCGTTTTGGTCCAACCATGGAATGGGATAATGCTGCCGGACATGCTATTTGTAAATACTCCGGGGCCTCTCTGACCGACCTAACAACAAAAGTTGAAATGATTTACAATAAGGACGAATTACGAAACAATTGGTTCGTGGCTCACCGTCCACAATCGCCTCAATCAATTTAACTTATACTTTTTAAAGAAGGCATCCCAATTCCAGATAAAATTAGACATTACCTCATCCATCCGTTTCAAGAACAAAGGATTAGGAACCTGCATTCTTTTGAAATATTCGTCTTGAAACTCATTCAAATTGTACTTGAAGAAAACCGCCTTGGACATACCATAGATCATATTTTTCGATGGGTGATTCACCCGAATTATAAAATTTTGGTAATCTCGGACCATTTTCGTAAAATCTCGCTCTTGGACTCCATATATCTTAGAAAGTTTTTGGAAAATAATTTTTTCCACACGCCCGGCCTGATCCGCATCAAAAGTACTCTCTAAAAAAGACAAATTCCCCACAATAACAATCAATCCGAATTCACCGGTATCATTTACATCGATAGACGGTGAACTCATAAACGCAACATCTTCATTAATGAGCTGAGCAACCTCTTTAAATCCGTTATCTACAGTATCAAAAATAGCGTTGATAAATATATTAGCAAGTTGGTTGTCAGTTAATTTCCGCTTCAGGAAGGAACCAAGCATCTTTTATTTGTTGTTTTATCCTTTTTACAAAGTTAAAATTCGAAGTATCTAAAGCATCGTTAGTCGGGAACTTGGTTTTCAACTAAGTTTTCAACACGTTGCTCTCTTCGTTGAATATTGAGTGGAGTTCATCTATTTCCTTGCTAAAGGTAGGAAAAAATCCGATTTCTTCGTAAGTCATTGATAAAAGGAAATGTCAAAAGGACTTAGCACTGTAACTGCACAAGAAAAATTACGCCACTTCGGACCAAATGAGCTCTTCAAGGCTCCGAAGCAATCCTTTCAAGACATAGTGAAGGAAGTCGTAACAGAACCAATGATATTTCTTCTAATATGTTGTTCTATTCTTTATTTCACAATTGGAAATAAAATGGAATCCTTAGTGCTTTTCAGTATGATTGGAATGATCATTTTTAATTCTGTTCTACAGCGCACCAGATCGGAAAAAGCATTAGATAAGCTTAGTGAGTTATCTTCTCCGCGCGCGCTTGTGTTAAGAGACGGTATACCAAAGAGAATTCCAGGGAGAGAGGTCGTGCCACATGACGTCTGTGTTATTTGCGAGGGGGATCGTGTTCCTGCCGATGGCAAACTAATACAGGCAAGTAACATATGTGTTAACGAGTCGATACTTACCGGGGAATCACTCCCTGTCGAAAAAAGTATTCAAGACGAAGCAAATATACTTTATGCCGGATCCATGGTTCTTAATGGTAAGGGATTACTGTTCATTACCCATACCGGAGAAGAAACAAAATTCGGCCAGATAGGAAAGAAACTTAAAGGCATCAAAAAAATAAAAACGCCACTTCATAGTGCTGTCAAAAGGATCGTTAGAGTTATGGGATCCGTTGCCTTAGCTGTATCAGTTGGACTTACGCTTGTAGTATTTCTGCGAAAAGGAAATTGGGTGGATGCAATACTGAGTGGGCTGGCAACTTCTATGGCCCTGATACCTGAGGAATTTCCAGTAATTTTTACTATTTTCCTATCTATAGGAGCTTGGCGTCTTTCAAAAATAAATGTGCTCACTCGCGACCCCTCAGTAATCGAGACCTTAGGTTCAACAACGGTATTATGCGCTGATAAAACCGGAACTATCACGCAAAATGAAATGAAATTAGTCTCTATTTCTGATAAAGAACAAATCTATAACTTGTCAAATCCCCACACTGAGCCAGCGCTCAATACGATCTTGACCGATTTATTCCTTGCTTCAGACCATGACAGTTTCGATCCTACGGAAAAAGGCATTCATAATTCGCTGTCAATATACAACTTCTCTCCCCTGCCTTTCGAGAAACATATTCCATTTGATCATGACAAAAAATATACCATATACACTTACAAGAAAAGCAATAGTTTCACTCATTTTGTTAAAGGAGCGCCGGAGATCATTTTAGCTCACTGCTCATTGCACAAATCTGAACAGAAAAAACTGGATGAACTATTGAAGACCATGACAGGTAATGGACTTCGAGTTCTTTCCTTAATGAAAGCAACATCGAATCAAGTCATCGAAAGCGCGGATAAACTAACCTATGATTTTGTATGTCTTATTGGACTAGCGGACCCCATTCGAAAGGAAGTTCCAAATGCTGTATCAGAATGCCAAAAAGCAGGAATTAAAGTTATCATGATGACCGGCGATCATCCCAATACTGCCTCAAATATTGGAAATCAGATCGGATTAAATCCCAAAGGAATAATAACCGGAGTTGAAATTGATAACTTAACAGACAAAGAACTCTTCACTAAACTTCAATCTGCTGAGATTCTCTCCAGGGTTGACCCGATACATAAACTGCGAATTGTACAACTCCTTCAACGACGAAAAGAAATTGTTGCTATGACAGGTGACGGAGTTAACGATGCTCCATCTTTGAAGGCCGCACATATTGGTATCGCAATGGGTAGTAAAGGTACAGATGTGGCTAGAGAAGCAGCCTCTCTTGTTCTATTAGACGATAACTTTGCTTCCATCGTTGAAGGGATAAAAATGGGGCGTCGAATTTCAGATAACATGGAAAAAGCCATGTCTTATGCACTTGCTGTTCACATTCCAATAATCGGACTTGCAATTTCACCCATTTTTAGCGCTAAGTTCCCCATTTTGATGCTCCCAATTCATATCGTTTTTATGGAACTCATCATTGATCCTGTATCTTCCGTTGCATTTGAATCAGAACCATTGGAACACAATTCATTAAAGCAATTACCTAAAAGAAGTAAAAAAAAATTGTTTTCTCGAACGACCCTAATGACAAGCCTATTGGAAGGGATATTGGTTTTAGCGTGCGTTCTTATAGTTTTCATGTTTCATGATACAACCCAATCAATCGACACAATTCGAGCCTCTTGTTTTTTCACACTTGTTACATGTAACATTTTACTCGCTCTCTCAAAACTTTCAAAAAGTGAGTCAATCTGGAAAATTATACGCTATCACAATCCATTAGCAAAAATTATCCTGAGCGGTTCATTTTTTCTATTAATTATCTGCCTTTACAACTCAACATTACAAGAGATCTTACATTTTAAAGCACCCAAAAACACCCATCTAACTTACTCCATAATATCCTCGCTGACACTAGTTTTTTTGCTAGAATTAATAAAGAAATGGAAACAAAAATAACCTTCAAAAGCGCCATTTCCGGAAAAGAGTTTCCAGAGGAAGAAAAGGTAATTGCCGGGCATCTGCGACTCGCAATCCTGCAGTTGATCCAAAAAGATCACCCTGAACTGAGCGAAGGAGACGAAATTTCTGTTAACGAATTAAATTATTACAGAGAAAAATACATCTCCTCGTTTGTTTCGAATAACATGGATGAACTGAGTGAAATGCGTGACAACGTAATTCAGTCAATGAAAGAACATTCTATATTATCAAGCAAACTTGAGACTGAAGATTTAGGTCCGCTAACTATAGGTCAAAAAGTTGCAGATCAGGTAGCTGAATTTGGTGGCAGCTGGATCTTTATAATTTGTTTCTTTGTTTTTTTGATGGCTTGGATTGTTACCAATCTATACCTTTTGGGATCGAGCACATTTGACCCTTTCCCTTTCATATTATTGAATCTTATACTCTCCTGTTTAGCAGCCATACAGGCACCGGTTATTATGATGAGCCAAAACCGACAAGAACAAAAGGATCGAGAACGATCTAAGAAAGACTTCATGATTAACTTGAAAGCAGAACTTGAAATTCAAATTCTTCACGAGAAACTAGACCACCTCATTATGCATCAACAACAAGAACTCATTGAAATACAAAAAATTCAGATAGACATGATGAATGATATTATTACTAAACTCAAGTGACTATTTCATTATTTCAACGATGGGCTCTCCAATCATACTACCTGTACGTTGCAAATAAAGTAAATTGGTTAAGGTGGGTGCAATATCAATGATATCTATTTTCCTTAAAATTTCGCCGGAGTGAATTCCCTTTCCGTACCAAATAAGTGGAACATGTGTGTCGTAGTTAAAAGCAGATCCATGACTAGTGCCTTTTAAAGCAACTTGATGATCGCTATGTTTCTGTAAAACACCTGATTCCAGCAAGAAAATTACATCTCCGCTTGCATCTTTATGATAGCCTTTTTGGATCATTTCGAACCATACATCACCTTTGTTCTTTCCTGATAGGTCTGTGGCAGTATAAACAACCTTCACGTCATTCCATTTTTCCACTTCCGACGCAATAAATCGCGAAATTTCGTCCACAGTTTGTTGATGCTCACTTAGTAATTTGTGATTCAAATAAATATTACAATTGACCATGTCAGCGATTGGATCGATTCCAAATTTATTCATCAACTTTTCACGTAATTTCGGCAAATGTTCATTGGTATAAAAATATCCTCCCGGAAGCTTTCTATCAATAAGTTCTTTTGGTACTGGTGCAACTGCATGATCCGCAGTAAGCATGACGATAAATTCCCTTTTGCCTACCTTTTGCTCAAGAAATGTAATAAGTTTCCCTATATCCCGATCCAATCGAAGGTAAATATCCTCCAACTCTACCGAATATGGACCAAAAGCATGACCAACAATATCAGGAGTAGAATAGCTGATTAAGAGCATGTCCGTAAGCTTATCCTCTCCCAATCTTTCATTTGTAATTCCAGAAATAGC
>JBIKYP010000057.1:0-14563 GCA_044355195.1 Crocinitomicaceae bacterium
TCTGCATAGGGCAAAAGTAAACAACGTTCCCCACCCACGTCTTCTGCATCGGTATTTTTGACCAAATACCAAGTCTGCATTGTATATTTGCACTCTAAATTAACAACAAATGGAAGCAGTTATCAATACAAACAAAGGAAGCATGCGTGTGGAATTGTACAGCGTAGAAGCTCCTAATACGGTAGCCAACTTTGTGAAATTGGCAAAAGAAGGCTACTACAATGGATTAAAGTGGCACCGTGTGATTCCTGACTTTGTGATTCAAGGAGGTTGCCCGAACACACGTGAAGGTGCAACAGGTTATCCAGGCACGGGTGGACCGGGCTACCAAATCGATTGTGAATTATCGGGTGTCAAACAACACCATGAGCGCGGCGTGCTTTCCATGGCTCATGCAGGCAGGAACACTGGAGGGTCGCAATTCTTTGTGTGTCATTCCCGAAATAATACAGCTCACCTCGATGGAAACCACACTTGCTTCGGTAAAGTGATCGAAGGTGTGGATGTGGTAGATGATATCAGTCAGGGAGACTCGATTGATTCGATTGAAATCTTAGATTAAGGAAAAATTGACTTTAAGTCCGCTGGCGCTAATAGACTAAAGACCGCTATGCTGATAGGGCATAGACCGCTGGCGCTGATAGACTAAAGTCCGCTGTGCTGATAGACTAAAGACCGCTGGCGCTAATAGACTAAAGAGTCAAGATTGTTCTTTGTTCAGCTCGGCAAGCCTTTTCTTAATACAATATTTCCCAAGTTTTGAACAATCCTTTCCCGACTGAAAGCAAAGCCTTATTTTTGTTTCGATGAGTGATTTCGTTGTTTCCGCCAGAAAATATAGACCACAAACCTTCGACACAGTCGTTGGTCAGAAGTCCATTACCAATACCCTGAAAAATGCAATCAAGACAGATCATCTAGCCCAAGCTTTTTTGTTTTGTGGGTCTCGCGGGGTAGGAAAAACTACGACAGCTCGAATTCTTGCCAAGACAATCAATTGTTTTAACAGAACGGAAACAATTGAAGCCTGTGACCATTGTGATTCTTGTATTTCCTTCAATACCGGAAATTCGCTCAATGTATACGAACTAGATGCCGCATCTAACAATTCGGTGGAGGATATTCGTTCGTTAATAGATCAGGTTCGTATTGCTCCGCAACTAGGAAATTACAAGGTTTACATCATTGATGAGGTGCACATGCTTTCTAACAATGCCTTCAATGCCTTTCTGAAAACACTTGAGGAGCCACCGAAGCATGCCATTTTCATCCTTGCCACGACTGAAAAACACAAGATCATTCCAACGATTCTTTCACGTTGCCAAATCTTTGATTTTGCTCGAATTAAGGTCAAAGACATTGCAGATCATCTGGCGTCCGTAGCTACCAAGGAAGGAATCACAGCTGATCCTGAAGCATTACACCTCATAGCACAGAAATCCGATGGAGCATTACGAGACGCTCTTTCTATCTTTGATCAAATCGTTACTTTTTGCGGTAACAACCTGAATTACAAACATGTAATCGAGAACCTGAACATGCTCGATTACGACTATTACTTCCGTATTGTTGAGAGCACGCAAAAGGAAGATATCCCATCGTCGCTTCTTCTGCTGAATGACATTATTGAAAAAGGCTTTGACGCCCATAATTTCATTATTGGACTAGCCGACCACTTCCGTAACCTTCTGGTTTGCAAAGATATGAGAACAGCATCTTTACTTGAAGCAGGAGAAACAGTAGAACAGCGATTCATAGAACAGTCAAAACAAATTGAAACACCCATAATTCTTCGCTCACTGGCCATTTTGAGTAAAGCAGATGTGGAATACAAAGCTTCAAAAAATCAACGTTTACTGATAGAATTTGCACTAATGCAGTTGTGTTCGCTCCGTCAAGAGCAGGAAAAAAAAAATGCCTGACGGATCCCGTTGAAATTCTTCCTTTCCCAAACCAAAACCTCAGGGAAAAGCTAAATCCTGTATCTAGGAATGTTGCTCCTGCTGTTAAATCGCCAGTTACTATTCAACGGCCTGAACCTAAATTGGCTAGTGTTCCTACCGGACAACTAAACACTGGAAATGTATCCATAAAGAAGTTGCTGGAGAAAAAAGAAGATGAGCAAGTATCACATGTCTTACTCGATGATCTTCCTAAGGAATCTTATAGTTTTGACCAGATTAAAATGTTGTGGCGACGCTACGCCTTCTTACTCAAAGAAAAAGGACTTGAAACGTTTTATAATGCTCTAATTAAGCGCGATCCAATAGATTGCGGTGATCATACATATACAATGAAATTAGATAATCAAATCCAAATTGATTATATCAACCCTCACCTCCCTGACATGGTGCACTACCTTCGTAAAGAAGTACGAAACTACCTCATTAAAATTGACCTTGAATTGAGCGAAAACAAAGACGAAGAAGTGAAATTCCTTACAGGAAAGGATAAATTTTCGGCCTTAGCGCGCAAAAATCCCAACCTCCATACCCTCAAAAACCTATTTAATCTGGATATTGAGTTCTGATTAAAACTTCATTCTTATCTGTACAGTCACATCAGATTTGCGATTTCCATTGATCTGTTCCGCACCGGAACCGATCACCGAACGGTTGTTGTATATAAAATTTCCATAACGTAACCAGATGTCGAAATGATTCGTCAATGAGTAACGAACGAGCACGTATGCCCTACTTCCTTGATAGTAATAGGATGGAACAGTAAATGCATACAAAGCATTGCTTTCGTATGTGTAGATGCGTGTATCATAGCTGTCTGTATCAAATAAGGCATAACGAAGAGACACTTCTAAAGGCAGATTTTTTGGTTTAAATTGTATATCCTGAGTAACAATCAACCCTCTCTCCTGTGGCGAATTCTGTCGATCTATGATTGCCAATTCAATTCGAGATTTAACTGTAAACTGATCACTTACGACATAACTCATATTCAAACGGTAATTTCGTTGCATCACATTTTCAATTGGAGTAACCATACCTTCCTGAAATCGAGCATTTTTCTGACGCAACTGCTGTCGTAAACGCCCGTAAATCTCTAGTTTTTTGTTGGGCTTAAAGGAGGGTTGAATCAACAACTCATGTCCGTTTGAAGGGGCATCTACACCGTATTTCATCCATGGAAACGAAAAGACATCCATGTAGGCATTAAGCATCCAGTAAGAGTTTACTTTCAGTTTTACACCCGCATAAAAACCACTCTCGTTCTGCGTTCGGCTTCCTTCAGAAAATCCATTATTGTAAAAAGTCTGATAACCTCTGCTGTAGTTGCGGTAAAGCAAACTTACAGAGGCTCTCGAATCTAGTGCACATAGGACGCCATGCACATGCGCCCAAGCTCCGTTAAAGGACGAGCGCGACGACTCACCAAAGAAATTAAAGTTCCGGAAAACGTAAGTGTAATCTGCACTGAAGGATAAAAATTCTTTTCCTCTAAAATCAAATTGATTGTATGGCGCCATTTCTTTGTTGAAATATGTCTCATAACCTTGGTAAACACCCGACATACCCATTTGCAGATTTCGTCTTCTAAATCGCAAATTAGCACCAGCAATTCTTTCAGAGAGTTCATCTTTTCTTTCGATTTCCAGATTTGTTCGATGCAAGCCCGAAAGACTTATTGAGGAAACAAATTCAGTTGAATCATTTGCAATAAGGGCATCTATCTTTTTAGAGGAACCGAAAACCAATAATGATAATGGACCTAATCCAAGATCAACAGCAACTCCCCTCATGAAACGTGTTTCATCAACAGAAGTATAGGGTCGAATCGGATTGGCTGTTCTTTTCAAATTCATAACATCAGCCGTTTTTCCAAAAGCATATCCCGACCACAGATTGAGCCCCTGACCAATCTGAATCTGATAATCTCCCAGTGCAATAGCTTTAACGTATTTGCCACCCTTAAAAAATGCGTGCGCTGAATAAAAATCAAATCCGTTCGGTTGAGTACCCTTAAAAAATTGCTCTCCCGGATCTTTGTCGGCAGTTACCCCAAAACTCACGTTATTAAGGTAGCTGTATCGCAAGCGGGTGTAATAGTGATCGGCATTTCCGTAATAGAAAGAATTGCTCGATTGCAAAACCGAATCAGAGACGGATCGGTAACCACTCTTTTGTTCGGGAACTCTTTGGTAACGTGCAAACCATTCAAATTTTCCATTCGCCACGGCTTCCCTTAAGGAAACATGCAAATTATCAAGTCTATCATCGACACGAACGAAAGGTAAAACAAGACGAATTGTCTGCAGGTCCCAATATTCAAGACTTTGAAGTTCATAAATAGTGATCAATTTGCCGAAGAGCTTAATGTGAAGTAAAAGAGCTGCGATCTGGATATCCGTTAACAGATTCATTTCCTGAAGCTCCTGTGATGACGCACTATTTAGGTTGATCGGATTTTCGTAATAATAATTCAATACTTCAATGACATTGGTCAGATCAATATCTTCCACAGCTAATTGCTCCGAAATAAATTCGATTCGCTGCTGGATGACATCACTTCTTTCCTGAGCCATCAATAACTGGGAAATAAGCCCAAATGAAAACAACAGTAGACATCCGGAGAAGCGCATCATTTACCTCGCGTGTAGGTTAGTCCAAAATGTGGAGAAAATCCAAGTAGCTGGTGATACGCGCAACCAAAATCCAGAAGGACGGACTTCATTCTATAACCAAAACCAAAAGTCAGCTCTATTGGCTGAGTTGCTACCCCTGCTCTAAGGTAAAAATGTTTGGCAAGAGCATAATCCAACCCTGACTTTACTCTAAGTGGGTAATCTATGTGCTTTTCGGTTTCAACCGCTAAAATTAATTTATCCGAGAACGCAAAACTGGTTCCGAGTCGCATCACAGTAGAGAAGCGATCATCCTGATAGCTTGAAAGTTTAGCACGCCCAAAATTAAAGATACTCATCCCCACGCGCCAGTTTTCTGTTATAAGACATAATAACCCAAACTCAGCCGTAACGGATTGCCTACTTCCATAAAAATCAGTCAATCGAAGGTTTTGATAATTGAGCTGTACGCCAGCCATGAATTTTTCATTCAGTTTCATACTGTATCCCAGTCCGCCTCGAAACGTTCTGAAATCGGAATATCCATAAGATTGAGCGCCAAAGGAGATCACACCGCTTTTAACAGGTTGTATGTATACGAACCCTTGCGACTGCAATTCCTTGATTAAGAATCGATTCTCGTAGGACACACCAATTGACAACTTATCCAACTTCGCCAAGGCACCCGGATTGTGATGAAACGACCAAGCGTCAGATAACGCTACGGTAGCATTTGCCATCGAATTGGCGCGTCCACCAACAGGAAGGTAGCCCTGAGAAAAAAACCAGAGTGGCAAAATTAAGTTAATGAGCAGCAATGTTTTCAATGCGACGAATTTAACATTTTTTGACACTGCTCGTGCTGAAAGAAAGAGTTAGGTTTTGGTAATAAGGGGATTAATTGGATTTTAAGATTTTTTGACTTTAGGATATTAGGAAGATGCTGTGGCATTCAAGTGCCTTCGGCGTTCCAGAGTTCACGTACTTCGCGTTCAAAATGCCTGCGGCATTCAACGGTTCAAGTGCTGCACGTTATAGTGCGACTGGGGTGAACATTTTAATTTTTGAACTTTTGAACCTTTGAACTCTTGAACCTTTGAACTCTTGAACCTTTGAACCCTTTCAACTTATGAAGATAGACCGCTGGCGATCAAACACAAAAGACAAAAGACCTTATTAAGAGTTTAAGGATTTGAGGGTTCGAATTTTTTAAATTCCTCAGAATAGCTCATGAGATACGGTTCTTTCAGTGAAATCATGTCCATTATTCTTAACATTTCAGGGTACTTATCTGCTTTAATACGATACAATATAGCACGAGTTCCTATTATCTGAATTTCGCGAAAATTTCGGTCATCCAGTATTTCATAAAAACATCTATTATTGCTCAGTTTACGATATTGTGGAAAGTGCGTATTTTTATCTTCCATGGCTTAAAAATACTACGCTAACGGATTCTAACGGTATGACGAGAAAAGAAAAAGCACTTTACATCATAGAAGAACTGGAGAAACTCTATCCTGAAACCCCAATACCACTTGATCATTCGGATGCCTATACTCTGCTCATTGCCGTTTTGCTTTCTGCACAATGTACCGACGAACGCGTTAATAAGATTACTCCTCATCTCTTTGCAAAAGGTAAAACACCCCAAGAAATGATTCTTCTATCGGTATCAGAGATACGTGAGATCATCAAACCGTGTGGACTTTCTCCACGTAAGTCGAAAGCCATTCATGACCTTTCACACATCATACTTAACAAACATGCAGGAGCTGTACCTTCCTCATTTCAGGAATTAGAAGCACTTCCCGGAGTAGGACACAAAACGGCTTCAGTGGTCATGTCGCAAGCCTTCGGTGTAGCTGCTTTTCCGGTAGATACACATATACACCGGTTACTCACCCGCTGGGGCATTACCTCCGGAAAAAATGTAGAAGAAACAGAGCGCGACGCAAAAAAAATCTTCCCGAAAGAAAAATGGAACAAACTTCATCTTCAAATTATTTTTTATGGGCGAGAATATTCACCGGCACGAAGTCCGAAATATGAAAAAGATTTTATAACCAGAACCATAGGGACGAATTCTGCCATCAAGGAATTAGTTTAACGATGGAGAAATCTTCAAACCTCGAATCGCTGCTAACAATTCATTTTCTCCACTTATTTAAAACAATGAATAGCTTTACGCAGTTATTTATTGACAATCGAAATTAATTAACAAAAGGATCATGAAAATTCAGGAATTACAGATTTTGGAAAGCCTCATCGTTGTAGTCAGCTATTTTGCATCCATCTACGCCATTAAGACGATCATTAACAAAAGTCTGAAAAATACACCTTTGGAAAGAGCCCGGAGAAAAATCATTATCAAAGGCTTACAATTATTCACTACCATAATCGCTTTAACTTTCCTTGCAGGAATATGGGGTTTCAAACAAAATGAAATAGCCACTTTTGCTAGTACCATTCTAACAGCATTGGGCATCGCCTTTTTTGCACAATGGTCTTTGCTTTCCAATATCACCTCAGGCGTCATTCTTTTTTTTAATCATCCATTAAAGTCAGGTGATACCATCAAGGTATTGGATAAAGACTGTCCGTTCGAGGGTGAGATTACCAACCTTACCTTTTTTTTCGTCCACCTCAAAACAGTCAATGGTGAAATCATTACAATACCCAACTCTCTGATATTACAAAGGACAATTTCTATATCAGACAAAATAAAGGAGAATGATAATTTGATACGATGATTAAATAATTAACCAACTTATCAAGATAGGTCAAAATTATTATAAGGGTTGCATGACCATTTTAAACCTTACAACTCTTTCTTTCTCAACCCATTCCAAAGCAAGTAAAATCCGGATATCAACAAAGGAACAGACAATATTTGTCCGGTATTTATGGGGAGATATGCATCGCGGGCTGTTTGACCGAGTTTAACAAATTCCACAAGGAAACGAGCACCAAAAATCAGTATAAGAAAAGCACCAAAAATGACACCAGGTTTTCGCCACAGCTCTTTTTTCCAGAAGAGGAACATGAGAATCCCAAAAGCCATAAAATAACAAATGGATTCATATAATTGAGCGGGATGCCTTGGCGTAGGATCAAAAGCGCCGATCGACTCATTGTAGAATTGTTTAAAACTGAAGGCCCAGGGAACATTCGTTGGATCTCCTACCATTTCGTGATTGACCAGATTTCCGAGTCTTATAAATGCTCCGCCAATGGCTATTGGAGCTGAAATACGGTCAAGAATCCATAAATAAGGTTTATGCACAACCTTTTTAGAGAAGATATACAAAGCGATTAGAATAACGACTGCCGCACCATGACTTGCTAAGCCCCCCTCCCAAACTTTAATTATATCGGTCGGATGACTAAAATATCCCCGTTCGAGCACTACCCCTTCATGAGAAAGTGTATCCCAATAAGGACCGTAAAAAAACACATGTCCAAGTCGTGCTCCAAGAATCGTTGAAAGCACCATGTAAAAGACCAGTTTATCCAAAACTTTATCATCGATTTGTTCTTTGTGGAACATTTTTCGCACAACAAAATAGCCTATGATCATCCCCGTAACGAAAAGAAGACCATATAAATTTGGAGTTCGGTACCCTTCTATCAGCTCGGAGCTGACATCCCAATTGATCACATTAATCACTTTTCGCTCAGATTATTAATGACCACCAAAGATAACGGTTTTTCCTTGTGAAGTTGGAATGGCAATTTCTCCGAACGACCTTTTTTAAAAATCTTATTGCTCCTATTTATTCCCTTTCGTAAGGCCTTTTGATACTCTTCTGGCAAATGAATCGTATGTCGACATTCATCTGAACAACAGTTCTCCATACCTTCCTTGCATGTATCGCACTGAATGAACAACAGATGACAAGCATCATTCGCGCAATTCGTATGCGTATCCGCCGGACTACCACACTGGTGACAAACAGCAATTATCTCGTCAGAGATGCGTTCACCTCGACGTTCGTCAAACACAAAATTCTTACCTATAAATTTATTTTCCAACCCTTTTTCACGACAATCGTTCGCATATTTAATTATTCCACCTTCTAACTGATGGACGTTCTTAAACCCGCGATGTTTGAACCAGGCAGATGCCTTTTCACAACGAATACCTCCCGTACAGTACATAACCAAATTCTTGTCTTCTTTCCCTTCAAGATATTCTTTTTCAATGTAAGGCAAAGATTCACGAAAGGTATCTACATCAGGCACTATTGCCCCTTTAAAATGTCCAACTTCCGATTCATAATGATTCCTGAAATCAATTAAAACGGTGTTTGGATCATCTGTCAATTTGTTAAACTCTTCAGCATTTAAGTGCTTTCCTTTATTTGTTACATCGAAGGTATCGTCGTTCAATCCGTCCGCAAGGATCTTATCTCGTACTTTAATCTTTAATTTCAGAAAAGAAAATTCAGCTTCGGTTTCATCAACCGCAATATTGAGACGTACGCCTTTTAAAAAGTCAATCTGATCTAATTCATCTCGAAATCGATCAAGACGTTCAAGTGGGACAGCGATCTGAGCATTAATTCCCTCTCTGGCAACGTATGTTCTTCCGACCACATCGATTGAAGACCATAATTGAAACAGATGATCTCTGAGAAGACGAGGGTTTGGAATTTGTGCATACTGATAGAAGGAAATTGTAACAAACTTATATCCAATTGCACGCCATTTGGCCTCCAACTCCTCTTTATTTAAGGTATTCCACAGTTGCATGCTATGTTTGTTTAAATGAAAAGTTTAGCTAAGATATCACATTTTTAAAATGCCTGAAAGATTATTGAGCAATTTCGACCAGTCGCTATTAACTTTACAGATCATCAAAGCTGACATTCTACCTGATTTGACCATTCAAAACATTATATCACGCCTAAAAACTGCTTCCTCAGAAGAACTTCCGGGAGCAAGGGCTCATGAGGAAATGTCGCCTATGAAACGGCCGACAGGGAAGTTTCCGGAAAGGGCGACTGCACGATTAGCCGCCGTTGCCGTGGTGCTCACAAAATTAAACAGTGAACTAACCATTTTACTCACTCAGCGGCACGAATATGAAGGCCTTCACAGCGGTCAAATCAGTTTTCCGGGAGGGAAGAAAGATGAGAATGATTTGAACCTCGAATATACAGCCAGAAGAGAATGTTTAGAGGAAATCGGAATAACCTTAAATACGGAAGATTTACTAATTTCATTAACAGAGGTTTACATCCCTGTAAGTAAATTCATTGTTCAACCCTATGTCTACTTCCTGGAAGAACTAGAAAAAATCGAATTGAACCAACGGGAAGTCAAAGAATTGATTCGGTTCCCATTACATCGACTATGCTCGGATGCCAGCAAATCTGAAATGAATCTTCGAACACCCGAAGGACTGGTTTATCGAGATGTCCCTTGTTTCAGAATAGGAGAAAAAGAAATCTGGGGCGCAACTGCACTTATCCTAAACGAACTTCGATATCTACTAAACAGCTAGAAATGTACTCTAGCGAAACCAAAGGCCCCTGAAATACTATTCGAGGATTTCTTAAAGAATGACAGGGCATCGTAAGAAGATGCGCCAAATTCATACCTCCCATCGCCAAAGACAAAATTCACACCAAACGGAATGTTTTTCATATAAATTCCACCTCCAAAATACCCCGCGCTGATTTCAAGCCATTTTGCGAGTTTGAGTTCCCCACCGAAAGAGAACACCGAATTTGTCAGACTACCCGGAGATTCTTTATTAAACGGAGCTACAAAATCGAACCCTATTTTAGCAAACCTGCCCAAATCTGCACTCGCTCCTAGTCGAAAATCCGATGCATTAATCACCGTATGTCTGTCCTGTCCGACAAGCGTAAAAAGCCCCCCATCCTTTAAGAAATTATTAACCGCTTTTGTAATGTTGAATTCATCTAAACCATTCACTTCCAAACTACCAATAAGTGTGTCCTTCACGCCATATACATTTCTTCGATATGTCACCTGACCAATATTATTTACCGCAGCCGCAACTTTAATTTTACCAAAGAAAATTGCACTTGCTGAAAGATCTATGCCATAACCTGAACCCACTACCGAAGGAAAAAATTTACCCTTCTGAGTAAAATTCGAAGGATTCAACATCGCCACGATTGAATCGTAATTGATGTTAAAATTGGGCGAAACGGAAGAATAAACAAAAAACCCATCTTCATCGGAGCGCATATCAAACATCGCCATAGACCGAATATATCTAGCTCCAATTCCTGCATAGATCTCAAAAAGCGAATCCTTTCCGAAAATTTTTCGACCATAACCTATATTGTAAGAGCGATTCCATTGAAACTGGATTTGGGATCCCGAAGAAATGCGACTTATGTTTAATGGTGAAGAGATTGTTCCCTTTACAACCATGCCCAACGTATCTTGAGAAATAGAATTAGAGTTAGGTATAACCTTTATGTTACCGGACAAATCTTTGATCGTAAGGGAATCAAAGTAGTTTGCAAGTTTTCCTTTAAAAAGAATATCTGTCAGATTACTATTGAGTCTGGAATACCAGAGATAATTTTCGCGCACGTTGAAAGCAAATCCACCTAAGCGTTTACTTTGATAAGCAAATCCACCCCAGTTAAAATTAGCGAACATGTGTATTCCGGCATTCAAATAATCCGTGGCGTATTGTCTTTGTTCTTGCCAGGAAGCTGTGTCCGGATTATTTCCATTCACTTGTGACCTGACGGTTTTAAACAAACTTCGAAGTTTGTCCACATTCAATGAATCCGAGTAAATTCCCAGTCCGAATTCTGTCGAACCTGCAGTAAATCGTTTACCCTTGTACTCTGGTACCCAGCCGAGCGCAGATGAGTTTATACCGAGTGATTGATAATCAGTGACAAATGTTGTAGCTACTCCTTTACCAACAGCCTTGTATGATATACCTTGACTTTGAGAAAAAGAATTGGTGCTTACTGTAAACAAGCATAAAACAGACAAAAGAAAAAAGAAATTTTTCATACGGACCAGAACGCTATAAAAGGAATCATAACCAAAAGTTGGGGACAAAAGTATCCATTCTATTCGTAACAAACCCTCGTTTCTTTACCATCCTTTTTTGCCAAAGCAGAAAAAAGGATGCAAAAACTGCTTTTCAACTTTTGTAAGGCGTTTCCTTTGGATCAGTCAGTTTTTTCGCTACGTGCTTTTGTTCTTTTTGCTACAGTTTACACTGTCGCGAACCGCACCTCCGCTCAAAACTTCCTTAACGCTGTATGAAAGTTGTAGTTAGTAAATCGGTTGGCATCTTTTCCTTTTCAGAGGCTATTCTATTACATAAATTTTAAACTTGATTCTATAAAAGCAGTATAGATATACAGATAAAAAGCAAAAAGAGCAACAAATTCATTAAAACTTGTTGCTCTTTCTGCTAAACCATGCTAAAACTATAAAACCCAAAACACAACGAACGTTGTATATTTGAATAGGACAAATTTACATCTTTTTTTTAATCCACCAAAAAAAAATCATTTTTTTTTCAAAAATTCTGAAAAACCGTTATCCAAGCGCTACATCAAGCACCATCATCACAAGAAAACCACCAATAAATCCTAGTACTGCAACATCAGTGTATTTATCTCTTTGGGTTTCAGGAATTACTTCTTCAACGACAACAAAGATCATTGCACCTGCAGCAAAAGCTAATGCAAAAGGTAAAATAGGTTCCATATAAATAACAGCAACGGCTCCGACAACTCCGGCTATCGGTTCAACTATTGCAGACAACTGACCATACCAAAAACTTTTCCATCGGCTTGCGCCGGCTCTTCTGAGCGGCATAGCTACTGCAAAGCCCTCAGGAAAATTCTGTATCCCAATTCCTATCGCAAGAGCCACAGCACCGGCGATGGTCGCTCCATGCATGCCGGTTGCAGCCGCACCAAAAAGAACCCCAACAGCCAATCCCTCCGGGATATTGTGCAACGTAATAGCCAGAACCAATAGTACCGTCTTATGAAGCTGAGTCTTTACGCCCTCAGTTTCTGTCTCCTTGAAATTAATATGCAAGTGAGGAAGTTTTTTATCGAGAAAAAAAAGAAAAATAGCGCCAGCCAAAAATCCCACGGCAGCGGGCATCCATGGAAAAGATGGATACATTGTTTCTGACATTTCAATGGATGGATTCAATAACGACCAAAAGCTAGCAGCTACCATTACCCCTCCGGTAAAACCAAGCATTCCATCCAGAACTCCACGATGTAAGGTTTTGAAAAAGAAAACCAAAGCAGCTCCCAACGCCGTCACTAACCATGTAAAAGTCGTAGCGATTAAAGCTGCAGTTACCGGATTCAGTTCTTCGAAAAAATCAAATATGGCTTTCATGATTTGACAAAAATAATCGGAATACGGGTAACCATATAATATAGTTATCCTATTTCATCCATTATCTGCAACGAATTATCGTTATCTTTGCGCGGTTAACTTAAACAATCAAATAAGAATGGCTACCAACAGAACGTTTACAATGTTAAAACCTGATGCGATTGAAAATGGTCACATGGGAAAAATTTTAGATATGATTATCCAAGCCGGATTCACCATTAAAGCAATGAAGTACACAAAGTTGAGTACGGAACAAGCTAAGAAATTTTACGAGGTACATTCGGAACGTCCTTTTTATGGTGAATTGGTAGAGTACATGACCTCAGGACCCATTGTGGCTGCTATTCTAGAAAAACAAAATGCCGTAGCAGATTTCAGAACACTTATTGGTGCTACGGATCCCGCTGAAGCTGCGGAGGGTACCATACGGAAATATTATGCCGAATCAAAAGGTCGTAATGCCGTTCATGGCTCTGATTCAGATGAAAATGCAGAAATCGAAGGGAAATTTCATTTTTCACCAAACGAGATATTCTAATTCATTAGAAACTAATCAAAAAAACCGGGGCTTTGTTATTTACTTAGCCCCTTTTTAATTCAACTAGCTCATTTTTTGTACAATCACCTAATTTTGAAAAATAAGAACTTAATTTATCTTGAAACTTTTCGACTATAACATGAAGTACTTATTGACCATCTTTTATTCATTTGTATTCGTTTTTTCAAACGCCAAAGTGGTGCTTCCTGATCTGTTCAGTGACTACATGGTCTTACAGCAAAACAGCTATGTAAAAATTTGGGGTATTGCAAAGCCCAATAAATGTATCAAAATTAAGGCCTCATGGAGTGAAAAGGAATTAAGGTATTGCACAAAAAAAGATGGCACTTGGATTATCTCTATAAAAACTCCTGAAGCCGGCTTTAATGAGCATACTATCTCCTTTACTGAAAGTAAAACAACCACGACAATCAACCATGTATTGATCGGCGAGGTGTGGTTCTGTTCAGGTCAGTCTAACATGGAAATGACATTCAAGGGATTCAACAATCAGCCCATAGAAAACGCTGAAAAAATCATTTCAGAAGCTGACCCGAATAGTGGAATCCGAATGCTTCGGGTTAAACGCATCGGACAGGAAGCTCCTTCAAAAACTGCCGAGGGTAAATGGATGAATAGCACTGTTCAGAATGTACCGGGCTTTAGTGCCGTGGCCTATTTCTTTGGTTTAAAATTGCGTCAAGAATTGAATGTTCCTATAGGATTAATCAATTCCAGTTGGGGAGGTTCAAGTGTGGAGGGATGGATGAATCGGGATTTGCTCAACAACTATAGCGATCTGGATCTCAAGCAGGAAATTCCGGATAATGAAAACTGGAGAAAACCATGTATCATGTATAATGGGATGCTTAAACCCTTTACCGATTATATCATTCGGGGATTTATCTGGTATCAGGGTGAATCAAACATTGAAAGATATGAAACCTATGCTTCAAAACTCAAAGATATGGTTACTTTGTGGCGCTATGAATGGGACTTGGCTAACCTTCCGTTTTACCTTGTTGAAATCGCGCCTTGTGTTTACGATCATCCCCTTCATTCATAGCGCC
>JBIKYP010000018.1:0-30821 GCA_044355195.1 Crocinitomicaceae bacterium
GATAGTTTCGTAATCCAATAATTCCACGAGACGGAATAATGAACTGTATCACCATCCGTTCGCCTTTTGGCTCCATATTGGTCATTTCACCCTTTCTTTTAGTCACAGCCTCTACTGCCGTACCACTATATTCTTCCGGAAGATCAATCGTCAATTCCTCAACAGGTTCGCATTTAACACCATCCATTTCTTTGATAATAACCTGTGGCTGTCCTACCTGCATTTCATATCCTTCTCGGCGCATGGTTTCAATCAAAACAGACAAATGCAATACACCACGACCATAAACAATCCATTTATCGGCCTTGTTCGTATCTGATACGCGCATGGCAAGATTCTTCTCCAACTCTTTTTGCAAACGCTCCTGAATATGACGAGATGTTACAAATTTCCCTTCTTTACCAAAGAAAGGAGAATCATTGATCGAAAAAAGCATAGACATGGTCGGCTCATCCAATTCGATCGTTGGAAGCTGATCCGGATTTTCAAAATCGCAAATACAATCGCCGATCTCAAAACCTTCAATACCGGTTACAGCACAAATATCTCCGGCCTGCACAAAAGTAACTTTCCTTCGTTCCAAACCATCGAAAACGAAGACCTCTTTTATCCGGTGTTTTTCATGAGCACCGTCGCGTTTTACTAGAATAATCTGCTGATTTTCTTTAATCTCTCCCCTACTTAAACGTCCAATAGCAATTCTTCCTACGTAGGTTGAAAAATCTAATGAAGTAATTAACATTTGAGTATTTCCTTCTTCGATTTTTCTGGGTGGAAAATAATCTAAAATTTGGTCTAACAATGGTACAATAGACGTCGTTGGTTGCCTCCAATCAGTTGACATCCATCCATTTTTTGCAGAACCATAAATCGTCGGAAATTCCAACTGATCTTCATTAGCATCAAGTTCGAACATCAGATCAAATACTTTCTCATGTACTTCATCGGGTGTGCAATTTTCCTTATCAACCTTATTGATCACCAAAAGGGGTTTGATTCCCATTGATAGTGCTTTACCAAGTACAAAACGTGTCTGTGGCATTGGCCCCTCGAAGGCATCAACAAGCAAACAAACTCCATCTGCCATATTCAAGACACGTTCAACTTCACCACCAAAATCGGCGTGCCCCGGTGTGTCAATGATATTGATCTTGGTCCCTTTGTATGTCACCGATACATTTTTGGAAACGATCGTAATACCTCGTTCTCTTTCGAGGTCATTGTTATCCATGATTAATTCACCTGTAAGGCGTTCTCTTTCGTTGATGACACTTCCTGCCTCGATCATTTTATCAACCAGCGTAGTCTTTCCGTGGTCAACGTGCGCAATAATGGCTATATTTCTGATTTCCATGTTATTCTTAGAAATACTATTAATTATTTTGAATTTTTATTAAACGGTTTACCGAATGATCTAGGACGTCCTCCTCCTCCTTCTCTCTTTGGTCCGCGGCGACTATCGCCATCATTTCGGAATCCACCATCACCTCTAGGCTGACCTCCCCCATCACGACCTCCTCTAAACTTACCTCCAAAAGATCCACCATCACGGCGACCACCTCCACGACTTCCGCCGCCTGAAGGTTTAGACTTCGTTATTTCAATGTTTACCTCGTGACCTTCATAGTTGGAACCGTTCACGTTTTTCAGAATGTTATCTGAATGTTCATTATCAGCTTCAAAGAACGAATAGGAAGTCATAATATCGATGCGTCCAACATTCGTAGATTTGAGACCCGTTGCGTCGCATACTAAACGAAGCAAACCGCCGGGATTCAATCCGTCACGTCTACCAATGCTCACGAAGAAGCGAGTTTTTCCACTTTCTGTTTCATCTCCTTTTCTGTCGCGACGCTTCGATCTATCTTCAAAACCCCGGTCATCTCCTTTTCCGGAAGTCGCATTAAGATCTCCCGCACGTTCGTAATACTCAATGAATCGATTGAATTCTGCAGAAACAAAATGTTTAATCACCTCTTCTTTCGACATGTCTTCAAATCCTGCCATAATCGTTGGCATAAAAGTTTGAATGTCGCGCTCACGCACATCGATCGAAATGACCTTATTGATCAGTTTCATTAACTGTATTTCGCAGATCTCCTTAGCATTCGGGATTAACCCTGCGGTGAAAGTAGTACGCATTTGTTTTTCGATCGAACGGATCTTCCCATGCTCACGCGTATTGATCAGCACCAAAGATTCTCCTTTCCTACCTGCACGGGCCGTACGACCACTTCGGTGTGTATAATTCTCGATATCGTCCGGTAGGTTATAGTTGATCACATGGGTGATATTGTCGATATCCAGACCACGTGCAGCTACATCGGTTGCCACCAGAATCTGTAGATCTTTATTTCTGAAACGCTCCATCACTCGGTCACGTTGGGCCTGTGACAGATCTCCGTGTAACGGCTCTGCGTTGTAACCTTCTTTTGCCAGTTTTTCAGCAACACTTCCTGTTTCCTGACGCGTACGACAGAAGATCAGTCCGTAAATATCCGGATTGAAGTCGATCAAACGTTTGACGGCAGCGTAACGATCTTTTTCTTTCACCACATAATAAATATGATCGATATTCTCGTTACTCTGGTTTTTATGTCCGATTGACACTTCGAACGGATCCGTCATGTAATTTTTGGAGATGCGCGCCACTTCTGCAGGCATCGTTGCCGAGAAGAGCCAAACATTTTTATGCTGCGGCGTGGACTCCAGAATGGAATCTATATCTTCTTTGAAGCCCATATTGAGCATTTCATCGGCTTCGTCAAGCACTACGTATTCTACTTCGTGCAATTGAACCGCTTTACGATTGATGAGATCCATCAATCTACCCGGTGTAGCTACAATGATCGATGCTCCCTGACGGATATCGGTCATTTGACGACGGATATCTGTTCCTCCGTATACAGCAACCACTTTAACCTTTAAGAATTTTGCATATACCTCCAGATCTTTCGATATCTGCAGACAAAGTTCACGCGTCGGACAGATGACAAGCCCCTGCGGTGTTTTTGCGTGATTTTCAATGTTGTTTACTAGTGGAAGACCAAACGCAGCGGTCTTTCCTGTTCCTGTTTGAGCTAAACCAACAAAATCGCTATTCGCACCCAGTAAATATGGAATGGCTTTTTGTTGGATAGGAGTAGGTGCTTCAAACCCCAGTTCTTTTAACGACTTCAGCACCTCACTCTTCAGCCCGAGTTCCTCAAATGTCATTTATTGTTTCTAAAATTGAATGCAAAGGTACGACCTTTTTTCGGATGGGTGGGAAATTGTTTTTTTTGGCAAGAACATCCTCCGGCGATGCTGAGGATTCGGAACAAGGAACCGAGAGAATAGCGAATGGAGATTAGAATGGCCTTTGAGGATTTGAGGATTACCTACGGCGATCAAAAAGTTCAAATGCTGTGCGGTCCAGAGTTCAAATTCCTGCGGCGTTAAAGAGCGACTGGGGTGAACCTTTGAACTGTTGAACCTTTGAACTGTTGAGCACTCAACTTTCCACTTTGAACTTTTGAACCCTTTGAACTCTTGAACATTTGACAGGAGCACGTGTAAACCAATGTCAGTTCGACTTTTCAGAATTTTCTTCTTTCGACGGGATTGGTTCTTCCGAAATGATCGATTCTGTAACAACGATAGGTCCGTCTGCAGGCGACGTGGTGTTCTTCTCCAAAATATTCACTTCAGGATCGACCTGTTTCTTAATTGGCTCGAAACGAACGGACTGATCGAGATCAGAAGCCATTTGATCCAGAGGCTGGGACAGTTCTGCAGTTGATTCCTTTATCAATCCTGTCAGATTTAGATCTTTCTTTACATCCACCCCAGATTTTCGGATCTCTTCCTGCAATTCCGTTGAAGCATCTTTGATTTGACGAATTGTTCGCCCGAAAGTACGAGCAATCCCGGGTATACTCTTTGATCCAAAGAACATTAGGATAAAGATCAAAATGACCAATACCTCAGAACCCGACACATCATTAAAAAACAAGAGCATTGACTCAGATTATCTTACAAAAGTAGCCAAAAAATAACGATTTTGAGCTTCACGATCCCTTTGGAGTCTGCATCTTTTCTATCATTCGGAGCACCCAGTTTCTGGGAATAAATGGAATTAACCAGTTAATAGAAAAAGAAAGTGAAAGTTGATCAAAAACAATCATCTTCCCTTTTAACATTCCTTGATACCCGGCCTTAGCGGTATTAACCGGTGAAAGAGCCCGTTTGAAAAGATCTACACCTTCAAGACCGGCCGTTTTTTCAAATTCGGTTCGCACCGGCCCCGGACACAAAGCCGTTACAGATATACCCTGTCGCTTTAGCTCATGATGTATCCCTTGAGAAAATGAAACCACGTACGCCTTTGTGGCAAAGTATACAGATTGTAATGGCCCCGGCATGAATCCGGCTGTGCTTGCTACATTGAGTATTCTACCATAATTTTTGGAGATCATGTGTGGCAAGAGGAGGTGCGTGAGCTCAGTTAACGCAATCATATTCAATTGCATCATTTCAATCTCCCTTTCAATCGGACGTTCATGGAATTTACCAAAACCCCCAAATCCCGCATTATTGATAAGAAACTCCACATCCGGTATATGTTCTCGAAGTTCGTTAACTAGAGCCTTCGCAGCACCCGGTATGGACAAATCTTTCATCACGACAATAACTTCAACGTGATATTTCTCACGCAATTCCTTAGCCAAAATTTCCAAGTCGTCCATTCTGCGCGCCACGAGAATAAGATCTCCCCCGGTAGAGGCGTGAATTCGTACCAATTCTCTACCAATTCCGCTCGAAGCTCCAGTTATAAGTGCTAGTTTTTTCATTCGTTATTTTTTAAGTGCGTCCCATGTGACGTCAAAAAGACGATTCCGAAACTCGAAATCTTCCAAGAGCTCATCGTTTCTTCGAATATACTCTGCCGCATTGTACACCAGTTTTATCATGATGTGAAACAATAAATGCGCAGGAAATGTTTTGAATACTCCCTGTTCCAATCCTTTGTCAATCAATTCTAGCGTAAGTTGTGTATGACGATGAGCCAATTCCGTTTCTGTGCTGTAGTATGGTGAAGTTTCATATTGACGCACAAAGAAAAACTCTTCGGGATGCTCTACATACCACTCTACAGCAGCAAGCCAAAGCGTATATACACTCTCCTTCAACATTGCCCCCTTGTAAACTTGACCAAGGGAATAATCAAAAATACGATCCTTCACATCGTTGTACAGTGCCTTAACAAGAAATTCCTTTGACGGAAAATAGTGAAAAAGTATACCGTTACTTACTCCGGCCTCTTTCGCAATACGTGCGGTAGCAGTGCCGTAAAATCCGTTTTCAGAAAACAACCTTCTGGCAGTAAGCATGAGTAGTTCCTTTTTTGTCATGAAACACAATTTTACAGACAAAGATAATGCTTAGACTGATTAGTCGATCATCAAATGTTTAAAAAATTATTCTTAAAAGTTACAACCGAAAAATGCAATGTGTACTATGAAATACGCACTAAAAAGTATTTTTTGCTAATACCCAGCTTTATCTTTCGGATAGGCATTGAGCGTACCACTCGCTTTCGCAACCAATTCATCATTTTGATTCCGGATGGATGCCTCCATAAATAGAATGCGCTTTCCTTTTTTTATAATTTCAGAAGTAGCAATTAAACGATCACCCAACAACGTAGGCCTCAAAAATGACACCTTCATCTCAACAGTTGAAACGACCTTACCTTCCTCACACACCATGCTCAATGCCCCGACACCTAAAGTCGCATCAAGCAGCGCGGAAATAACTCCTCCATGCACTGATATAGGTGTGGCCAAATGGTCTTCCTTCACAACAAGTTGATACTCTACTATTCCAGGTGCTACGATGTGAAAATCCATTCCGAGTAAGCGACCGAAACGATTCATCTCCACATAACGACGGATTAGCGAATGTTCACTCAGATTACTCATACCTTGCTTTGCTTAGCCGTTCTTTCTTGTTCGGTAGGAACAGCAGAAAAATGCAAACCTGCCCTGCCAAATTCAGAATATACCGCTTCATTTATCGAAAAATAAACATCACTAAAATCATCTGTCATTACCCATGCCCGGACAGCAATCTCAACAGCATCGGATCCTAAAAGATTTATCCCTATGAACATATCCGGAGTAGTCAAAATACGTCGATCTTGCTTCAGCAAATCGATGACTATCTGTTTGGCCAGGGAATAATCATCGCCATAAGTCATGTGAAACGTCCAATCTACCCTACGTTTATCCGCTTTTGTAAAATTTGTAATATTGCCATTAGCCACAGGTCCATTTGGTAAAATAATCACCTTATTATCAGATGTATATAAATAAGTATTAAAGATCTGAATCTCCTTTACTTCCCCTTGTTGACCCTGCGTTAGTATGGTATCTCCGACTTTAAAAGGTTTCAATACCAAAATCATTATACCACCCGCAAAATTTGACAAGGTACCTGAAAATGCCATACCAATAGCTAAACCCGCTGCGCCCAAAAGTGCTACAAATGAGGTCATTTCGACGCCAATCTGCGTAATGGAGGTAACCACAACCAATACTTTAAGGACCATGGACATGAAACTGGAGATAAATGTAACCAGTCCCTCATCCGTATGACTTTTTCGAAGTACTCGCTTTAATCCCTTGGACAATACCTTGGCTAACCAGAATCCAACCACCAGTATAACGATGGAAACCAAAAGATTTGTACCCATCCTAACCAAAAACTGATTTACATCGGTATATTTAATAACAAAAAGTTCTTCTAACCAGGTCATCCATTCTATTTATCATTACAAAACTAATTCTATTACGAATTAATAGATCTCATATTTTATAGAAAGCGCCTATTTTTGTGCTATGTTTTTCATACTATCCAAAGCATTACTCTTCCTTTTATCTCCATTTAACTGGTTTGTCACCGTTTTGGGATTACACCTCTTCTTGCGACGGGAACCATGGAAAAAAAGATGTAAATGGCTAACAATCATTATGTTTATCCTGTTTACAAATACAGCCATTTTAAGTGAAGCCTTTCGCCTCTGGGAAATACCGGGCCAACGCATTTCAGAAACTAAATCTTATGATGTAGGGATAGTACTTACGGGAATGGCTGAGTGGAACGACGACCTAGACGTACTCAGCATCCGACGCGGAGCGGATCGCATCTGGCAGGCGCTTACATTGTATCATAAAGGGAAGATTAAGAAAATACTCATTACAGGTGATAATGGATACGTTACTGACCGCGGTTTACATGAAGCAGCACAATTACGTAATGTACTCATCAATTGGGGCATCCCGAGGCAAGACATTATAACGGAAGAAAAATCACGTAATACCCATGAAAACGCGATGGAAACCAAAAAGATTCTGGATAAAACATACCCCCATTACACGCAATTCTTGCTTATCACTTCCGCAAAACACATGCGTCGTTCTCTGGCTTGTTTTGAAAAAGAAGGATTACATTGTGACACGTTCACGACTGATCACTATTCCGGTCCCAAACGCAAATATCAGTGGAATCAGTTAATTCTTCCAAGTCATGATAACTTTGACGGTTGGGATACACTAATTAAAGAAATGGTCGGTTATTTAGCCTACGATCTTGTCGGATATATCTGATGCAAAGACAATATATTAGGAATGGGTGGATTGATTTTTATCCCCAATTTCTGACTTTAAGAGAGAGCGAAGACCTTTTTTATCACTGTATAAATCACCTCCCATGGGAACAGGGTGATATCAAACTTTTCGGAAAAGAATTTAAAATTCCAAGGTTGGAATCTTTTCATAGTAACCATGGTACAAGTTACTCCTATTCAGGAAAAACACTCACTGCTCATCCTATGGATAAGCAACTCTCGAAATTGAAAAATAAAATAGAATCGCTTGCCAATCATTCGTTTAATTGCGTTCTGGTCAACTATTACCGAGACGGAAATGACAGCAACGGATGGCACGCCGATAATGAAAAGGAATTAGGTCCAAATCCGGTCATCGCTTCTGTCAGTCTGGGAGCAACAAGAAGATTTGATCTCAAACACCAGATCTCAGGGAAAAATATTGAATTTGAGTTACATAACGGCTCGTTGCTCATTATGGGCGGTGAACTCCAACAGTTCTGGAAACATCGAATACCGAAACAAAACAAAGTGAAAGAAGGCAGGATAAATTTAACCTTCCGTTTGATTGATATGCATCAACGCCTTTAAAATTATTCCGGCTTATGTTCGCATAAAAAAGTATGCGCCATCCACTGTCTGCCCTCCAACTGCCGTCGAACTCTTCTGTCTTTATTCACTCAGCGGCTGCTGCACCTCAAGAACTCATCCGGCAATTCTGTACAAGGAACAGCGACCGAAAAAACATTCAAATTTACTCCCTTCATACTGAAGGAATAGCACCCTGGGCTAATAATGAATTTAAGAGCACATTTATCCCTAAACCGTTTTTCGTGGGTGAGAACGTTCGCCATGCCATACAGCGAGATCACGGGAGCTATCTGCCTGCCGCATTAAGTGACACACCGGATCTCTTCAGAAAAAAAGTTTTGCCCCTGGACATGGCATTGATCTCCGTGAGTCCTGCAGATAAACACGGTTATTATTCTCTAGGTCCATCAGCCGATGTGACACGTGCGGCCATTGAATCCGCGACTAAAGTAATTGCACAGATTAATCCAAAAATGCCACGAACCTTTGGAGACACCCTTGTTCACAGAAGTGAAATAGATCTATTTATCACCCATACTGAAGACTTACCAAGCCACAAAGAAACAGACATCTCACCGGAAGAACATCGGATAGGAGAATATATCGCCGAACTGATCGACGACGGTGCCACCCTTCAAATCGGAATTGGGCGCATTCCTGCTGCCGTACTTCAAAAATTAACCCACCATAAACATCTCGGACTTCATACGGAAGTAATTACGGATGCTATTCTTCCTTTGTTAGATAAAGGCGTGATTTCAAACACGAAAAAGCTCTATGAAAGGAATTTCTCTGTTTGTGCTTTTGCGATAGGCTCTGAGGTCTTATTTGACTATCTGCATGATAATCCGTCCTTCAGATTTTTGGAATTCTCGAAAACGAATAACCCCGGTATTATCTCAAGTAACCCAGACGTAGCAGCCATTAATAGTGCCATTGAAATTGATCTGACCGGCCAAGTATGCGCTGATTCATTCGGACCGATGATCTATTCAGGTGCCGGGGGACAACCTGATTTCATAAGAGGCGCAGCATTATCACCCGGAGGAAAAGCCATTATTGCGATGCGTTCCACTACAGCTGACGGTCGTTCAAAAATTGTAAGCTCATTACATCCTGGGGCAGGAGTCGTGACAACTCGCACGGATGTTCGCTGGGTTGTGACAGAATATGGGGTAGTAAATCTGCACGGCAAATCCCTCCAAGACAGAGCGAAACTACTCACTTCGATCGCACATCCCAAACATCGCTCTATCTTATGGAATACATTTGAATATGAGCACATTCTAAGATAATACGTATCCAAAGAACGAATTGGCGGAAGCAAATTGAACCGATAATGTAAATCCATATGGAATAAAAAATTAGTCGTTGTTCCAACCCGGCCAATCGTCATGATCTCCTTTTCTCACATCACGTAGCATTAAGAAACCAATAATTCCAGAAGCCAAAATACCGTATATGGCATAAACAGGGATGTGATGCCATTTTGGTTCAACATCGCGGATAATAAATAACGCCGATCCCACTAGTAAACCTGCGAGAATTACTGCCATAACCATTTGACGAGTGATTCTGATTAATGTATGCACCACCGGATCGATTCCCTTATGCGTAAGATCCACACTCACCTTTCCGTTATTAATCTTTCGTATGGCGTTCCGAAGGTCTTGAGGAAACTCTTCCATATAAGATCCGAGTTCATAAATTCCATTCAGCATTTTTTGAATGATCTTGAACGGATCAAACTCTCTACGAATTGCTTTTGTGATATAGGGACGGGCCAGTGTCATCAAATCCAATTTCGGATCCAAATGATGAATTACTCCTTCGATAGTCAACATTGACCGAGCTAACAAGAAAAAATGTGGTGGAACTTTTAAGCCGTATTTTACGATAATATCGCGCAATTCGATAAGAATTGTACTCATTTCGTGTTGATGATACAACGAAACACTGTAACTAGTAATGAATTCGTTCACAGCAAACTCAAGCCCTCTCATATCGTGAATAACTGTAGATTCAGACATGAGTTGTAAAGCTCGAACAACTCCCATAAGATCCTCTGATTTCACTGCAATAAACAAATGGGCAAACATCTGCACATCTCTCGGGAGAATATTCCCCATCATGCCAAAATCAAGGAAACAGATTTCTCCGTCGTAGGTGATTAGTAAATTTCCCGGATGTGGGTCGGCGTGAAAAAACCCATATTGAAAGACCTGCTTAACGTAGGAAACGGCCAATTTCCGAGCTATTTTAGGTATGTTGTGCCCTTTGGCCTTTAAGCCGGAAATATTTGAGATCTTCATCCCATCAATAAATTCCATTGCGAGTAACATACTTGTAGAAAATTCCTTGTACACCTTCGGACAACGTGTTGTAGTATCAGATGCATCTGCCTTAATATTTCCTGCGAAACGCTGTATATTGACAGATTCGTGAATAAAATCCAGTTCCCGAAGAATACTTTCTTCGAAATTTCGAACAAGTCCAATCGGATCAAAACTGCGGGAAGCAGGAATTCTGCGTTCAAACAGAGTTGCCATCTGGTATAACACTTTGATATCTTCCCTAATTACTACTTTAATATTGGGTCGCTGAATTTTAAGCGCTACTCGTTCACCTGAATGTAAAACAACTCGATGCACCTGAGCAATTGAGGCAGAGGCAAAAGCTTCCCTTTCAAACGAAGCAAAAAGATCACCCACCGTCTTTTTAAGTTCCTTTTCAACTACCTCAATTGCGAGCTCTCCAGCCATAGGAGGCACGTTATCTTGTAATTTTTCAAACTCCAGAATTAGTTCATCAGGCAATAAATCCGGCCGATTGCTGAGTATTTGCCCAAATTTGATGAATGTAGGTCCTAGTTCTTCACAAACAAGTCGCATTTTTTCCCAACGCGTAAATTGTTCGGCTCTTCTTTTTGTGGTCTTGGGTATAAGTCTCCTGATAAACCTATACTTACCTGTAGAGATCATGTAGGAAACAAGTTCCTCAAATCCATACTTTACAAAAACCCTTAAAATTTGATTATAACGAACGAATGAACGGTAACTGCTCCGAATAGATCGAAAAACAACCATTTCATACTTCCTTTTTTTCTTGTTTCTTCAACTTGGTATGCAACAACGTGAGTTCTTTTTTCATCGCATCCAATTGTACTTCTAGTTTTTCGATTTTGTCGGTGTGTGCAATTTGCATGCGATCATAGGTTGTTTTCACCAATTCACCCACACGTTCCTCCAACTCGTTACGGGAAGTTTCGATCCGTGCCGATAGTTTCTCGAGAAAGTCGAGTTCCCTACCATCTTCATCTACTACCTTTTCCTTAACAAAGGAATTAATCTTATTTTTTCCTTTTTCTGCCCATTGATTTAATTTATCTAGGAGTTCCTGGTCTTTTGATAATGTGTAAAGTGTTGACGAAATTGCTGCTAACTCTACAAGTGTTCGTGCTTTCATGATTTTTTTTTCGTAAAACTATCCCCTATTTTCATCAATTAAGTTGATCCGAATCAATGAATGAAATGATTCCTTACCGCAACTTTGGTATGCTATGGAACGATTTAATAAACAATTAAGGGATATTATGACCACATCTCCTGTGTGTGTATCTAAAAATGATTCACTTCTCACCCTAAAGCATATTTATGAAAAACAAAAATTCCATCATCATATCCTGGTTACGGAAGATCTTAAGGTCGTAGGAATAGTAAGTTTGGTTGACTTTATGCATGCCATCGGAAATGCAGGCCTGAATGATGACCATCCCGTTTACCTGAAAAAGGTCAGAGAAATCATGACTCCACATGTCATAATGCTTGACGAAACCACGGATTTGCAGGAGGCATTGATCATTTTTTTAAAAAATGAAATACATGCTATACCCGTCACGCAGAACGGCGTTTTAAATGGGATCGTAACGTCGACTGATCTCTTACGTTTCCTTGCAGAAAAAGTGAATTAGTCATCCAAAGATCCGGCGCATTTACCTGCAATATATCCGGTTGTCCATGCTGACTGAAAGTTGAAGTCAACTCCTTAATTATCCCTTGTTCTTGCTTTTACTTTTCTTAGATTTTTCCTTTTTTTCCGAACCGGGAACAGCATCATCCTCCTTATCTTTTGATGGCTCCACCCCGAAGGTGTAGGTTTCGTTGCCATGCGCATCGAATTTATGTTCTTCTACGACTACTCCCTTCTTGTCATACAATGTTGAATGTTTCATTTTACCATCAGGATAGCGCTCTTCAAACCAACCTATAGGCATCCCCTTTTTATAATTCTCGGAAACTTGAATGTTACCCTGGTAATAAAATGTTTTAAACTCTCCGTGTTTCAGATCCATCGACCAATGTTCCACCGAAAGAGGCTTGCCGTCATTGTAAAAGTATTTAAGTTGACCGTCTTTCTTCCCCTGCTTGAAATTGAGTTCTTCCAATACTATGCCTTCGCGACTGAATTTTTTATAGGATCCATCTAACATACCATCTTTGTAATAGATCTCCTTCTCGACCTTAGACTTTGGATAATAACTCCTTTTCACCCCATCCAATTTCCCGTTCAAATAATATTCCAGTCTGGTTGTATCTCCCTCCTTCGTAATATAGAGTTGCTTTCCATGTTTGGAACCGAGATTGTAATTATTTTCCCAGGCAATTGCCTGAGTACTATCGTAAAAATAAAACCACTGACCTGTTTCAGCTCCGAGCACAAATTGTCGGACAACCTGAATGCATCCCGACTTGTAAAAAGTAGTGTCGATGCCATTTTCCTTACCGTTTACAAAAGTTATCCTACGTTCCAGCAGACCATTGAGGTGACACGTTTCGCAGGTGCCGGTAAAAGGAGTACCCGCATTTCCACTTAATATCGTATTTGATTTATCATCATAAGTTAATTTTTCATTACAGTCCACTACACCCGCAAGCTTGCCACACTCCCACTCGGCAAACTTTTGACCTCTTCTCGAATTAAGCTTGTCGTAGCAGTTCTTCCTTTGGACCTGAGGTATCTGGGCCATGAAGAATAACGGACAAATAGTTATCAGAAAAAAACACCACTTCATTCTCAACATGCTTACTTCAATAATTTTTCAAGAGCCATTCGCAGCATAACAGGAACGGGGATCGTTGCCTGAATATTTGCATCATAACAGACCAATACCGATTTTCCAGAAGAATAACATTCACCTTTAACCATCAACTCATATCCCAGTGCGAAACTTTTAGATCCGATAAACTCTGTATGCATAAAAATTTCAGGTTCATCATATAATAAAACTGATCGCTTGTAGTCAATCTCGTTTCGCACCAATACAACTCCAAATTTTCTCCAATCCCATTCATTCCCAAGAAGCATCCCGAAATAATGCACACGTGTTATTTCAAAATAACTCAAATAAACTGAATTATTCACATGACCGAGAACATCTAAATCAGCGAATCTCACCTGTATTTTTGCAGGAGAAATCATCTCTTATCCAGTTTTTCGAATTCGCTGTTATTACTTATGAATTCAGGGACAAACTCTTTCATTTTAGAAACAATACGATCATTCTCCTGCGTATCAAAGAGAGTAATCAATTCATCGATATGCTGCTGTACCGAAGCATCTGCGGGTCTTACTTTTGCCTTGAGTATTTTAGGATGGTGAGTTGGAATTGTATTTTCCTCTTCGGTCAATAATTCCTCATAGAGCTTTTCACCGGGACGCAAACCTGTAATTCGAATTTCAATATCCTTTCCCTCCTCTAAACCACTCAACTGGATCATTTTACGAGCTAAATCAATGATTTTTACAGATTCGCCCATGTCGAATACAAAGATTTCCGACCCTTCTCCCATTGCTCCTGCTTCCAACACCAATTGACAAGCCTCCGGAATGGTCATAAAGAAACGCGTAACACGTTCATCCGTTATGGTAAGTGGACCTCCATTTTCGATCTGTTTTCGGAACAGTGGAATAACAGAGCCATTAGATCCCAGTACATTGCCAAAGCGGGTAGTAATGAATCGGGTACCAAGGGTATCATCAGCCAATTGTGCATACATCTCCGCAATCCGCTTGGAAGCACCCATAACATTGGTTGGATTTACGGCTTTATCTGTGGAAATCATAACGAATTTCTTCACTCCAAACTCCTTAGACAGATCCACAAGATTTTTGGTTCCCTTGACATTTGTCAGAACAGCCTCACTGGGATTACTCTCCATCAAAGGCACATGTTTGTATGCCGCGGCATGGAAAACATACTCAGGCCTGGCGTGTACATACAATCGTTCCATTCGTTCGTAGCTGCGTATATCACCGATAATCACTTCAAAATTCAACTCAGGATAAGCCACATACAATTCTTGCTGAAAATCATACATAGGTGATTCCGCTTGATCGAGTAAAAACAGTTTTTCTGGCTTGTAGCGAGCCAATTGTCGAACCATTCCGCTACCTATAGACCCTGCTGCGCCTGTGACAAGTATGGTTTTACCCGTCAACTCTGAGGAGATCTTTTTTTCATCAAGAACAATTGGTTTTCTTCCCAACAAATCCTCAATCCTCACACCTGCAATTTGCTTTGCAGAGAATTCACCATTAATCCAGCTTTTGGGATTCGGCACCTTTTTTACCTTAACACGGTATTTAAGGCAGGTTTCGACCACCTTTTTCCGATTTTCTTCATCGGGGTGTTGTATAGCAATAATCACCATCGTTACACCCTCGCTGCGTATCAATTTTTCCAATGCGTAAGTCCCATAGATCTGCATGCCCTCCAATCGGGTTCCTGACATTTTGCGATTGTTATCCAAAAAACCAATCAAAGAGTAATGCAAACGCGCGTCTTTTTCAATGGTTCGTTTGGTAATTAATCCTGAAATTCCTGCGCCATAGATAAGCACACGCTCCTCTTCCTTCTTTGATTTGATGGATTCGAGATAAAGCAATTTAATGGAAAACCTCGAGCTCAGCATTAAGACGAAAGAAGTCATCGCCTCCACGATCAAAACGGATAGGGGGAAAAGATAAACCTCATCGAAAAAATAAAACCTGGCAAATCCCAAAACTAAATAAATGGTTGAACAGGTGAATACCGCAATAAATATGCGTCGAATGTCCTCTGTAGACGTGTGGCGAACAAGACCCTTATGAATATTAAAAAGGTAAAATACGATCAGTTTAACTAAAAAGAATATACCAATCGATTTAGAAAGCCTATCCCACTCATTATGAATAAGTTCCCAGTCAGCTTTGAGATCAAAACGAATAAGATATGCAATAGCAAGAGAAAAAAGGGAAAGCATCAGGTCCATCAGAATAATGACCCATCGTGGTGTATTAGCTTGTGAAATAAACATTCCCAAAAATAACAAAAGCGTTAGGATGAATGAAGTCCACCATTCAAATTAATAACCTGACCGGTAACGTATTCAGCCTCATCAGACAGTAGCCATTCAATTGTTTTACAGACCGTATCTGTAGATCCCAGTCTACCTGAAGGAATAGAGGCTATGATTCGCTCGAGTTGGTCATTTGGTATATCGCTGATCATACCCGTTTCAAAATAACCTAGCGCCAATGCGTTGACTGTAATATGGGAGGGTGCCAGTTCTTTTGCCAATGTTTTTGTCAGACCTATTAACCCAGCTTTTGATGCTGCGTAGGCGGCTGTTCCCGGATTTCCACACTGAGCGACAACGGAGGAAACATTGATAATCCGTCCATAGGCGGATGACCTCATATAGGGTATTCTATTTTTAATCAGCAAGAACGGCGCCGTAAGATTGACCGCTAAGGTTTCATCCCAATCAACATTAGCCACCATCCACGACACAGCACTTCTCGATATTCCTGCATTATTTAGAATGATATCAACACCTCCCGGCAACCGATCCAAAAAATCTAACATCTGCTCAACTTGCCTGGAATCTCGAAAATCTGATTTTATATGGACAACATGTTCCGATTCGTCCATGAGTGGTGGATGATCAAAATAGTGAAGCACCAACCTGTAAGAATCCTTCTGAAACCAATTTGCAAGCGCCGTTCCCAGGCCTCCTGATGCCCCGGTTATAAGGATTGTTTTCTTTTCCATGCATTCCGGATTTTCATTAACCAGCGAAACCAATCGGGCGTTAGATCCCAATGTATGACGTAATACTTTTGATCGTCTCCTCCAAGATTATAATTAAAGCGCTTAACTCCTTCGGCGTTTGATCCTCCAAAATCAAAGTTCATCTGCTCTTGTCTCGCTGTATCGATGGCCAGTTGCATGGCTCCGTACATAGCTCCCATATCTTTAGCGTCTCTTTCAACTGCTCCCTTTAAATAGAGCATCGTTCCATTAAAATAAATGACGAAAAGACCTCCCAATTTTCGTTCATCTTGAGAGACAATAATCATTTTAAGTAAGTTCTGCTCTTTCAAGGCGTACGCGAGTCGCTCGAGACAATCCAGAGATCGCTTATCCAGCGATAACACCTTCAGAGGTAGCTCAGTTCGGATAAACTTCATTACAACGGCGATATCATCTTCCCAGGATAACGATACCTCAGAACGCTGGAACTTGTTAAGCATTCGTTTGGCTTGACTACTTTGTTCCGGGACAACATTTACATCTATGTGCTGATATACCCTGCGATTCAATTTTCGAACACGAATTTTGTGCTTTGTCTGGAGTCTTCCGGATGAAAAATGCTCCTTCATTTGCACCATAAAACGCTGATTATCCATGGGTAATCCAAACCACTCGAGGTATCGAACAAAGTTCGGTGTATAACACAGCTTAAAACCAAGTCTTCGTACATAAGGTAAAGCGATTCCTCTGGAATAATCCTCTTCGACAAAAATGCACCAATTCTCTGCGACACTGTCTAAGTAAAACGACAATGAAAAAACACTGCTGTCCTTAGAACTTTGAACCAAGGCATCCCACCTTTCAACATCAATATGTTCACGTTCTATAAACTTCACTGAAGATCTCTAAACGTAACAAAATTTAGTTTGTTTCTGTTTCTTGAAATAAAATACTCTAATCTTTCAAAAGAAAATTCAGTCATGCTCTTGGGATGACCAATAACCACAGCATACGTTCTTCCGTTCTTCTTTGCCGTTTCATGATATTGCTCAAGCTTAGAAGCAAAATAACCATCGGCACTGACATGGTTAATAGAATAAGATGTTAATGAACGTCTTTTCCTACCCGGCTGGGGAATAAAACTACCCTCTCCGAGCATCTTGTGTCGCGAAGGGAAAAGTCTACCTAAAATGTAAAGGCGCCAAAAGAAGATAGGGGAATACCTCATCACACTGATTGGAAGCTCTGTAAATTCCCCTTGTGTATCCTCAACGCAAACATCCGTGGCGAACTTATAATAATCCTTTTGTGGAGCGTTTTGAAAATCAAAAGCATAATGAGGTGATTGGAAAGCCATGCCCGGCATCACACTTGAATCATATTGTATTCCAAATTCTCTGAGCTTATCCGCGATAAGGGAAAAAGGTTGAACACACCATCCACCTGCACGATAGGCAATCGGTTTGGTACCCGAAATCTCAACTACGGTTTGATAATACGTATCAAGAATAGCATCTATCTTTTCCTTCGAAAAATCATTGAGTTTATATGCCCCATCCGATACAATCTCCCACTCACCATTTGAAAAGGAGGATCGTTCCCAATGAGGATGCACATGAAATCCGATTTCATTGCCTCTATCTACAATTTTTCGGATTTGAGCCGAAACCTTTTCGTAATCGCCTCGGAGTGACAGATGTTTTTTCTCCTCTTCTTTCAGTCGCTTAAGGTATCCGGCATCTAGGAAGAAGGTCATTTTTGCACCATACGACTCACCAAGTTGAAGCAACCGATCTGTAGGCTGGATCAGACATTTCTCTGCACTGCCGCTATTAGAACCAAAAAACAATTCGTAATCGAAAGTGAGAAGGACATTCACGTCGTAAAATTAGGAATTCTACGGGACACCTCTTCCTTTTAATTTATGCAGGAGATCGAACGAAAATTTCTTGTGGTTTTAGAAAATCCTGCCTATACAATGCGAAATTGATGGAAAAGTACCAATAGCAGTCCTCGACTTCGCTCGGACAGCTATTGGTTGTAATTAAGGAGTTCGACGACTATTTCGTTTCTTCGCGCGATAAGAGCGTATGGAGGATTATATCCTAAATAACTGAACTTACCTGTATGTTTTAATCCTTGATCATGAAGTGCTGTAACCAATTTTTGCTTGTACTTCTCAATACGCTTATCGCTTGCCCAACCTCCGAAACGAATAGCAGCCATGATGGCACCCTCTCTACGTTCGAAAAAAATCCGTCCATTTTTGGGTTTGGGCAAATCCTTTTCGGTATAATTGGATGGTACCATGAAGGACATTTTTGTGCTATCTCCCAACTCCATAGTGACAGGTGAAGTCATGGCGATTTTCTCCCCTGTTTCGTTGCCTCCAAATATGTAGCCTGCGAGGACCCTGAATCCGTTACTCGCTGTCTGTTCATAGGAGGTATCTTGCATCACTACGCTCGAAAACAGCGCTGATTCGTATTGTCGGACTTCGAACTCATCGTACTCTTTCAATACCTGGTATTTATGTTTTTCGATTTTAGACACGGAATAAAGTACAAAAGATTGAGCGATTATGAGCAGTGCTATCAACACTACCCCTGCAATGAGCATTTTTTTCATGTTTGATCATTTGAAGATAGAACAAACATGAACCAAGAAAGTTGAAATCAAACGAAATCAGAGTTTTTCTCCACGCAGATCTGATTTTTCGAGATCAAATACGGTTGAACCAACTTCTATCTCAAACCATTCCGAAAAGCGATCCATGGAAAGATCTTTCGGCCAGTCTTCCTCATTCTCGGTTATCATAGAAAGTTCGTTCTTAAAGATCTTCTTGAAATTCTGTTCAATAATCGGTTCGATCTCTAAGAAATCTTCGCTGATCAGATAGACATTCGGCTCCATATTCTCTTGAAAATCAAAGTCGAATTCAGAATCAAATGTATTTGCCCAATCAACAAAAGTAGCCTTTGGATGAACTGTCAGGAATCCACGGTTTACAAGTTTCATTTAGTTTTTATGTGGATTGAACGTTCAAAAGTTCAAAAGGTTCAAATGCCTGCGGCGTTCAAATGAGTCTGGGTTTAACTTTTGAATCCTTTCAACTTTGAACTCTTGAACTTTTGAACATTTGAACCCATTCAACTCTGAACTCCTGGAACTTTTATCAATTATTTCTTTTGAAAAAGCGGCAAAAACTGTTTTTCCTTCTTTCCGGGAAGATAATCGTACTTCATCCAGACAGCTTTTTTCCGCGGTTGCTGCCAAACAACAATATCCCATTGATCAATGTCATATTGTTTTTCAAAGTAACGTTGCCAATTCTTCAGATTCGGATTCAAACTTGTGCTAACATAGGTCAATGAAGTATCATTCACAAACAAAAGCATACCTTCACTTTGCATGTTGACTTCCTGACCAAATTTAAACGACTGACAATCTCTTCCGAAACAATCTATCCAATTGAAAAAGGCATTCATCGTTTTAAGGGAATCGGAATAGGTCCACTGTCCAATGAAATAGCTTGTTTCTTGGGCTTTCAGTTTTAATTTGAACTTGTTTTTTGGCGCAAAACGGTCAGGAAACATCGGATTCATGATTTGTGTAACTTCCTGAATTCGAATTCCACAACTATCTGCCAGCGGAACATTGAATAGAGAAAAGGAAAATGTATCTTTTGGCGAGGCCTTGGTTACATGTACTTTTTTTTCCCTTGGTATGAGGTCCTCCATACGTACTACTTTTTCTTCCTCAATTCCTGAGCACGAAAAAAGTAGTAGGGCGTATCCGAAAATAAGCTTGGGTTTAATAAACGTGATTTGAATCATCCATTCTTTTAATTCATTCTTAACATGTTACACAACTCACGTTTGAATGACACGGCTCAACAAACAATACATTCAGAAAACTAGACGTTGTGAAATGTTACTGTGAATTTAACATAAAGATGATGAAGCATAAATGATCTTTTACTTTTTTTGTCTGATGGATTACAATTTTACAAGTTATTTGATCATAGCCTTTACTGTGGTCTTTGCCTCCGCGCTGACCTTCTTTTCAGGGTTTGGGCTTGGAACGCTCATGTTGCCTGTTTTCAGTCTTTTTTTTCCACTGGAAACAGCCGTAGCAGCGACTGCAATAGTTCATTTTATTAACAACATCTTCAAATTTGGACTAGTCTTCAAGCACGTTCATTACGCAACCCTTTTTCGGTTCGGATTTCCGGCCATGTTGGCGGCATTTATTGGCGCACTACTCCTGGGATATATTGGTACAACGGAAATCAGTTATCACTACACCTGGTTCAACCGAGAAATGATAGTGACACCCCTGAAACTTAGCATTGGCTGTCTGATGATCTTTTTCGCTCTTTTTGAACTTGTACCGAGCTTAACTCGGTGGAAAATAGACCAGAGATACATGCCATTGGGCGGAATTTTGAGTGGTTTTTTTGGTGGAATCTCCGGTCACCAAGGAGCCTTTCGCTCAGTTTTCTTAACCAAAACGGGGCTTTCCAAAGAAGAATTCATAGGTACATCTACAGCTATTGCCTTGATTATAGACCTTTCGAGGATCATAATTTATACCACAACATTTCTTTCTCTTTCCCTAGCAAAAAGCTTTTCGGCTCATCTGATTACAGGTATCATCTTTGCCTTTATCGGAACATATTTCGGAAGGCTACTCCTAAGCAAAACCACCTTAACCGGTATTCAGCGCATGGTAGGGCTCCTGCTCATTTTTTATGGCGTACTGTTTTTATTGGGAGTTTATTGATGTTCTATTGACAGAACATTACTAAAATGAATTTGGATAAGGCGTATTTACTAATATTGTGTTTTTTGATTGTTTATCTTTATTTGGTAAGCATATTCTTTTGGGCGGTGAGACCATGGAAAGGTGCAGTTAACATGGCAAACCTCCCCCTATTGAATAAGTTATCCGAAATTGATTTAGGTCAGGGAGATTGCATTAGCTTGAATGTTTAGTGGCGTGCACAATGATAAAATTATTTACAAATAGGATATCCTACTAATGATGTGTAAACCATGTAAACGATACGTGAGAAATATGCGATTAACAATAGGCATTAGTTTCCTGTTTATAAACGCTTGTTTTTTTGTTTTCGGACAGGATGAATTTAAACTAAAGCTGCCTCAAGTTAATGTACACAAGTCGGGCCCGTACATAGGTATTCAACGCGGTGCATTTTCCTCTGTCGAGCTCGGTGCAGAGTTTCAATGGAAAAAAATTCAGTTGATGACTGCACTTTCAAATGGAATATACATTGGGTGCAACTATAATTTTGCATCTAATACTCTGGGGTATGCGACAGGATACTGGATAAAGCCAAGTCGACTTGGTTTAACCTATGGAGGAAACATACTTTACTTTACAGACTTTAAGCATCGAAATTTAGCTTTTGCACCCTCTATTGGATATAAACTTATGGGGTTCCATGCAACAGCGGGGTACCAATTTTTAAGTTTGAAGGGAATGCCTGCAGGGGTTAACAGCCTTTACGTTTGTTTGCGTTTTGTTTTAATTAACAAACGCGACACAAAGATTAAGCGCTAAGATCAACACTTGAACCATTTGAACGCCGCAGGCATTTGAACTCTGGAACGCGCAGCATCATAAACAATATTGCCTCTCTCATCGCCAGCGGTCTATGTTCTAGGTTCAGTCAATCCACCTCAGGCAAACCAGATATCCGTTATGATCTCAAAACCTGCTTTCTCATTGACACGCTGAATAATAATTTGCTTTCCATGAGCTAGTTCATCCCTCATAACAGAAGAATCAAGATGAATATGCAGTACTTTATTTTTGATGTATAATTCTCTTGTGCGATTAGAAACAGCAATGCCCATCATTTCGGGCCACGCCCCTAAAACATCGAGCTCCTTGAGTTTTCCATCAAGTCGATAGGCTTTCATCAATTTATCAATCACCTCGCTCAATGGGGCTTCATTTGATATTCTTCTTATTTCGTCCATTCTCATACTGCAAAGGTTTTAATTCATTTACTCTACCCTCCTCTACCCTAAACAATTTATTTTCTATGCCCGTTGAATCAAAGATCAGTCGCATGCGTTCTTCATCGGTATCAGTAACGATTACCTGCCCGAAATAATGATTGGAAACAAGTTGCAGCAATTTCTGAACGCGTGCCTGATCGAGCTTATCAAAAATATCGTCCAGCAAAAGAACGGGGGTTGTTTGAAGATGTCGTTTCAACCATTCATATTGCGCCAATCGAAGGGCTATCATAAACGATTTCTGTTGACCTTGCGAACCAAATTTTTTCACCGGATGACCCTTGATTGTAAAAAGAAGATCATCTTTATGAATCCCCGCATTTGTATATTGCGTAAATAAATCCCTTCGTTCATTTTCTCTTAACAAAGTCCCGAAGTCCGACTCGTTGAGTTGAGAACGATATTCTAATCCAACATCTTCAGAAGCTTCTCCGATATAATTGTATCTATCCTGAAAAACTGCAACAAACTCATCAATAAAACTCTTCCTTCTGGCGTATATTTCTGTTCCTAAAGCACTAAGTTGTTCATCCCAAACGTCGATCGATTCCCTGTCAAAAAGACGATGCTCATGCATGTTTTTTAGCAAGGCGTTTCGTTGCTCAAGAACCTTTGAATAACGTTGCACCATTTCCAGATAACGGCGATCGAATTGCGAAAGGATTCCATCTATCCATTTTCGGCGCAGATCGCTACCCTCAGAGATAAGATCACGATCATACGGAGAAATCATCACCACAGGAAACTGACCGATGTGCTCCGACAATTTCTCATATTCTTTACGGTTCCGTTTAAAAACCTTCTTGGATCCGGATTTTACACCACAATGAATATGAACCGTTTGACCATCCTTTTCCCAGTTGCCCTGAATGGCGAAAAATGCCTGATTAAAACGAATGTTCTGACGATCCATAACATTCAGGTAGGACTTGCACAAGCTCAAATAGTAAACTGCATCTAATATATTCGTTTTACCGGAACCATTTCGACCAACGAACGAATTGACGTTCGGACAAAGTTCCACCTCCGCATCTTCGTAATTCTTGAAATTAATGAGTTGAAGGTTCTTCAGATACATACAACAAAAATAATGCTTTAGCTCCTGTGATGAATAATTCGTTTTTACAATTTATCCATGAATTTCATGCCTCGGCTATATTGAAAGGCGTGAGTTGAGAATTGATGGTTCAAAAGTTCAAAGGGTTCACCAAGCAGTCATTGAAAGCGCAGCATTTGAACGCCCTAGGCATTGAACTCTGGAACGCCGAAGGTAATGTTCAAAGGTTCAATAAAGCAGTCATTGAACGCGCAGTATTTGAACGCCGAAGGTAATATTCAAATGTTCAATGGAGATTGAAGGAGAAAATTTAGCTCATACTATTATCGGACAACACATAGATCACTACGATTCAAAAAAAAAACTAATTTTACGCATCTAATACAGAAAAAAATGCTTGAGAATTTTTCCTTTCAGGATTTTAAAAACAGAGTTCAATCCGATAAAAAAACGAAACTCCTTACCTACCTCGTTGGGGGACTGATTGCCGTAATCCTACTCTATTTCACATACCGCCAGTTTATCTGGAAGCCCGCTAATGAAAAATCAAAAGATGCCTACTGGGTTGGTTTAAACTATGCTGCTAAAGATTCTACAGATCTTGCCATCGAAGAACTAGAGCCCGTTGTGAAGAAATACGACGGAAAAATTGGAGGCGAGAATGCACAATTCATTTTAGCCCGTCAATACATGGCGAAAGGTGAGTTTAAAAAAGCTCTTGATCTTTTAAAAGATGTGGAGGCAAATGACACCTACGTAGCTTCCATGGCGGTCGGACTTCAGGGAGATTGTCACAGCGAAATGAAAGACTACGAAAAAGCATTCAAACTCTATCTGGAAGCCTCCGGAATAAATGAAAATGAAATGACCACACCGATGTACTTATTTAAAGCAGGTTTGTGTGCAGAAAAGAACAAGAATTTCGAACAGGCGGCAGAATGTTACATTAAAATTCGTGATGACTATTCAGGATTTGGTAATCAGAAGGCAATTGAGAAATATATTGCCCGAGCTTCCAATAAAACAACAAAATAAGTATGGCCACTTCCGGTCGCAATTTATCTGAATTTAATAAGGACTATGTTCCGAATGGTGCCGATTTTAAAGTCGGCATTGTTGTTTCAGAATGGAACGATTCCATCACTTTAAACTTACTCCAAGGAGCCAATGAAACCTTACTGAATGCAGGGATGAAGGAGAACAACATTTGGATAAGATTCGTTCCGGGAGCTTTTGAACTAGCTCTTGGCTCTCAATATTTGTTCGAATTTGAAGACATTGACGGTATCATTGCCATTGGAGCTGTGATCCGAGGTGAAACAAAACATTTTGATTTCGTATGTGAGGGTACCACTCAGGGAATTAAAGATGTGTCCCTGAAATACAACAAGCCGATCGCTTTTTGCGTTTTGACAGACGAACATATACAGCAATCCATCGACCGTTCAGGCGGAAAACATGGAAATAAAGGTGTAGAATGCGCCTTAGCTTGCTTAAAAATGATCGCTTTGAAAAAACAGTTCAAATCACATGGTCAAATTGGTTTTTAAAATTATTTGACTAAATTTAGGTTCATTGGCTGAACCTTTTGTGCAACTCCTTAAACCATTTTAAATAATGAAAATCAAATCAAACCTAGCCCTTAGTGACAGTGGATTTATTTTTAATCCCTCAAATGGCGACTCATTTTCCACCAATGCCGTTGGTACGGATATCATCCGCTTGTTGAAAGAAGGAAAATCTTTTGATGCGCTTAAAAAGGACATTGTAGCAAAATATGATGTAGATGAAATTCTCTTCGAAAAAGACTTTCATGATTTCGTCTCTCAATTGCAGGATCATTATTTACTGAATCATGACTAAGCCACCAAAAAAAACCAAATTGACAGTTGCTGTTACCGGACTCAACGCAGTGGATAGTCCGGGTCCGGGTGTAGCTGTTATTCGGGGAATTCGGGATTGTGAAGAATTTGATGTTCGAATTATCGGTCTTTCCTATGAGTCTTTGGAACCAGGAATCTACATGGATGGAATTGCTGATAAAGTGTATCAAATTCCATATCCTGCTGCCGGGTCTGAGTCGCTTTTAGTCAGACTGGAATACATTCATTCGATTGAAAAAATAGATGTAATCATTCCAAATTTTGATGCAGAATTACACAATTTCATCAAACTGTCAGACCGATTAAAAGCTCTTGGAATAGGCACCTTTCTGCCAACCGTGGAGCAATTTGAAGCTCGGGACAAGGTGAATTTATCCAAATTCGGGGAGAAGCACAGTTTATTCGTGCCAAAGGATCGAACAATATACGATACGGCTGAATTACCCGAGGTGGCGAAAGAACTTAAATATCCCATTGTTGTAAAGGGAAAATATTATGAAGCCACCGTTGCTTACACCTTAGAACAAGCTGAAAAAGCATTTCATAAGTTAAATGCTAAATGGGGATTACCGATTATTGTTCAGGAATTTATAAGTGGATCAGAAGTAAATGTAGCTGCCTTGGGTGATGGGGAGGGGAATATGGTTAGTGCTGTTCCGATGCGTAAATTATTTATAACCGACAAAGGGAAAGCTTGGGCAGGCATTACAATTGAAGATGATGCATTGATCCAATTATCAAAAAAGTTCATTGAAGTAACAAAATGGAGGGGCGGTTTTGAAATAGAAATCATGTTAACGCAAGACGGTAAGCCATACATTATGGAAGTTAACCCGCGTTTTCCCGCATGGATCTATCTCACGGTAGGAGCCGGCCAAAATCAACCCGCCTCATTAGTAAAAATGGCGCTTGGACAAAAAGTTCATGCTTTTACATCTTATGAAGTCGGAAAACTTTTTATTCGCTATGCCTGGGATTTAATCACGGATGTATCTGAATTTCAAAAGATTTCGGCATTTGGTGAGTTGTAACTAAAGCAGACAATTCCAGTTCACCTACATTGTTATTGAATTGAATTTAAAATAAAGAACCATATGAGTACCGAGAAATTAAAATATGAAAGACCCGCTATTCGCAAAATGAATACCGGATTGATGAATAAGTTCGGAACCAGAACTGAATATGCACCATTTACACATATTGATGGTATTTCAGTGAGAGAATTGATTGCCAATTATGGCTCACCGTGTTTTGTGATATCGGAAAGAACGATCCGTCGAACATATCAAAATGCGGTGAGAGCGTTTAAAACTCGTTATCCAAAGGTGCAATTTGCCTGGAGTTACAAGACTAATTATTTAGATGCCGTTTGTAATGTATTTCATCAAGAAGGTTCGTGGGCTGAAGTCGTGTCTATTTTTGAATATTCGAAAGCAATTGCCAATGGCGTACCGGGAAACAAAATCCTTTTCAATGGACCTGAAAAAACAGTGTCGGACTTAACGGTAGCAGTTGAGAATGGTTCATACATCCATATTGACCACTTCGATGAACTATATGATTTAATTGAAGTAACTGATTCATTACAAAAAACGGCAAAAGTTGCTATCCGAGTGAATATGGATACCGGTGTTTATCCCATGTGGGATCGTTTCGGATTTAATTACGAATCCGGCCAAGCATGGAATGCAATCAACAAAATTATGGCCGCAGAACACCTTGATTTGGTTGGTTTACACTGCCATATTGGAACATTCATGTTAACTCCAAGTGCTTACAGTGTAGCGGCATCGAAATTATCTGATTTGGCTGTAAATATTAAATATGTGTATAATAAAGCCATTCAATATCTTGATTTAGGAGGAGGGTTCCCATCAGCAAATACATTAAGAGGTTCCTATTTACCAGGCTCAGATGTCATTCCATCTATCGATGAATTTGCTGAAGCAATCACAGCGACAATCTTAAATTACGGCTACAAAAAAGAAGAGTTGCCTCTATTGATTTTGGAAACAGGGAGAGCTCTGATTGACGACGCAGGCTACCTCTTGGGAAGTGTAATTGCCAACAAACGACTGTCAGACGGAAGAAGAGCTACCATTATGGATTTCGGTGTAAACATTTTATTTACCGCATTCTGGTATGAACATAAAATTACTCCTGCTCAGGAATTTTCAGCGCATACAGAAGATATGGTACTCTATGGTCCGTTATGCATGAATATTGATGTAGTTCGACAAAGCGTTACATTACCTGCGCTCAATAAGGGTGACCATGTTGTTGTTCATAAAGTAGGCGCATATAATATGACACAATGGATGCAATTTATCGCAATGAGACCGAAAGTGATCTTAATTGATACCGATGGAAATCACCATGTAATTCGTGAAAATGAAACAGTTGACACATTAAAAGAAATGGAGCGATTACCTGAACATTTAAGTTCTTTTAAATTATAAAATTTCATTTTTGACGGTCCGGAAGGAATTTGAAATTTTTACTTTAATGCTTTATTTCGGTTAATTCTGCAATTTTGATAATCTTTTAAAAAATGTCATCGCTGAGTAAAATAAAAGACGGCCTTAGCTTTAGTTTGGACACCGTCATACATAGCTACGCGATGGTTTTTTTCTCAACAAATCGTTTTTTTGGCCTGTTATTAATTCTAGCGTCATTTGTTGACCCTTTAGCAGGGTTTTGCGGTATAATAGGATTGTTTACCGCGAATATATTTGCCTATTTCTTAGGCTTAAACACCGATTTCATTCGCAAAGGGTATCACGGTTACGACGCCATGCTTGTTTCTGTCGGAATTGCACATTTTTATTCGTTTAACCTCACCCTATTTTTGGTTATTGTCTGTGTCGGAATATTTTCAATTCTCATCGCAGTATTTGTCCAAGGCATATTGCATAAATATCATTTGCCCTCATTAAGCTTTCCATTTTTAATCACACTGTGGCTGGCACTCAGTGCCCTACCAACAATGAACAATGTATTCATTAACAATGAATTAATCTATGAGTTGAATGAAATCCAAAAATCTGGAGACTTCTCAAACCTGAAATGGCTTCATTGGATAGAACAGACACAAAATTCATTTCTTCCCTTACCGAAGATTGTTGTCGTCTATTTTAAATCGCTGTCTTCCTTATTTTTTCAAACTAATGTTCTTTCAGGAATCTTAATCGCTATTGGTTTATTGTGTTACTCGCGCATTGCTTTTACATTGTCCGTTTTGGGATATCTTTTAGCTTATTTCTTTTATCCGCTTTTGGGAGGTGATGTTTCTGATTTTTATGAGAAGTTTATCGGTTTAAACTTTGTATTTCAAGCGATAGCCATCGGTGGTATTTTCTTAATTCCATCGTTTGGAAGTTACCTCATCACTGTGCTTTTGACACCTCCATTAATTTTGGTTTTATTCGGATTGAATAAAATTTTATATTTCATCGGTCTGGCGCCCTATTCGCTTCCTTTTGCAACCATTACTCTACTCTTCCTTTTTGTTTTAAATCAGCGCTCGAAAATTAAAGGGATTTACAAAGTACAACATCAGTTGTATCACCCGGAAAAAAACTTATACGCCTTTCTAAACTCCAACAACAGGTTGAGACAATTTAACTATTTCCCCATTTACCTTCCCATTTGGGGTGAATGGATGGTATCGCAGGGACATGATGGAAAAATCACACATCTGGGCGATTGGAGCAAAGCGTTCGACTTTATCGTTTTGGATGATGAATTAAAATCCTATCAACTACCTGGATCTGCGACAGAAGATTTTTATTGCTATAACAAGCCCGTTTTGGCATGTGCTGACGGACATGTAGTTGCCTTACAGGATAATATTGATGATAACAATCCGAATGAAGTGAATACACTTCAAAATTGGGGAAACACCATAGTTATTTGCCATTCAGACGGATTATATAGTCAGGTAAGCCATTTGAAAAAAGGTTCTTTAAAACTTGCTGTTGGCGATTTTGTAAAACGAGGCGAAATTATCGCACTTTGCGGAAGTTCGGGAAGATCGCCTGAACCACATTTACATTTTCAACTTCAAAGCCTTCCGACAATTGGGTCGAAGACATTGGATTTTCCTCTGGCCTACTACCTATTGAGGAATAATAATCTCATTGAATTAAAAACCTTCGATAAACCAAAAGAGGGTCAATTCGTGCGTTCGATTGACGTGAACAATTTAATGAAATCTGCCTATGATTTCATGCCGGGAAAAAAGTATAAATGGTCGTATCAAAAAGGAGATCAGACCATTCATGAACATTGGGAAATCTTCACCGACAGCCTGAACCATTCCTACATTTATTCATCAGAATCAAAAGAAATAGCGTACTTCTTTACGGATGGGACCATGGTTTTATTTACAAGTTACATAGGAAACAAAAAAGGCTTGCTATACCATTTTTATTTAGCTAATTATAAAGTGGCATTAGGGTTTTACAAAGGTTTGACCATAGAAGAAACGTATCCTATGGCGACCATATCGTTGAAAATCTTGTCAGTATTCCAGGATTTTGTTGCTCCGTTTTATCGATTTGTAAATACTTCATTTTGCCTAAACTACGAGGAAATAGATGACGTAAATCTTACCAATAACATCAAACTCAATTCTACTGCTGAAATTAAACTCGCCGGTATCCGTCTGAAAGTGTTTAATTACCAAATATACTTGAAGGACAGCAAGATTTCGCGATTTGAAGTACTTACGAAAAGGGGGAAAATCGAAGCGATATGCGAATAGCATTAATCACCTTTATTCTTTTCACTTCGTTAAGTACCGGAGCTCAAACTTACCGAATGGTATTAAAAGAATCGACCGTAGATAGTATTTCGTATGTCTGTTCAATACGGGGTTTACACAAAGAGTTAGTCCAAATAGCCAAACAGGCTTTCGACTCTGAAATTGATTTTTATTATCTGCGTTATCGACTGGGGGTATCGTACTATTATGAAAAGAACTATCTGCTTGCTGCGACACATTTTAGAAAAGCGCTAGCGTTTTATCCTGCTGACTTTTACACCAAAGAATATTTGTTTTTCTGTTACCTCTACCTGAATAACTTGAGTGAAGCGAAAAATATACTTGCGAAAATGCCGTTAAGTTCTCAATCCTACTACACCAATATGATTGGCAAAGAAAGGATGCTAAATATCGAATCCGGGTATCAGACCGTATCCTATCCAAGCTCACAGAACGCAACCACTTTTTTGGGTAGTGATGGATTGTATGCTGAATCTGACAGAATGAAATCAATTTATTACCAGCAAGTTGGATTCAATTTTCCCTTAACTGCTAAAGTAAACTTGTATGTAGGATTGTCCTACGTCCGGAATAATCGAAATCGACATATCTATTCAAACGATTTTTACTATCTGTACGATTATCAAAATAAAGTCTTTAAGAAAGAAACTAAACTCAAGGATACGTCACAAGATTATAGTTTAAAGCAATATCAGACCTATATTGGCACAAATATTTCACTTCCTCGGAGGT
>JBIKYP010000069.1:0-12423 GCA_044355195.1 Crocinitomicaceae bacterium
GTACTATATCCAAGAGAAATTGGGTGCTACGGCTGACTCAACTAAATCTCCCTTCTCTGATACGTTAGTATACAATTATCGGTATCAAATAAACAGCACCAACTCAAATAATGTGGCTTGTTCGGCGTCCTTATCGAAAACGGTTTCCAAATGGAATGTATCGATGGGCATAGGGTTCGCTCATATAGACAAAACAAATATATACCAGGTCGGTACACAACTCACATACAGTCCATTCGGAAATTACAACTTCAATCTGACTGCAGGTTATTATTCATCGTTGGATTCAACATCAAGAAGTATTATTTTTTTTAAAGCAGGAGGACGAATTACGAAATCGTTGTGGTACGAAGCATATCACTATCAAGGGAATCTAAAGAATTACCACGAGTTGAATGCATATGTCGTTTATAATATTTCTGATGTCATTAAATCAAAAACCGGAGTAAATTTGAGTTACTATTTTCATTCGGACTGGGTATTCAACCTAAGGTATGACTTCTTGGTTCGTGCGGCTCCTTACACCAGGCATGTAAGTGGTTCACAAAATGTTTTAACAGATAGTTACACAAACAATTCATTTATTATCAGCTTACTATGGAAATTCTAATTAAAAAAGCTACTTTTCTGTTTATTTTCACTTTTTTTGGTTCAGTAGTCTTTTGTCAATCACATCATAACCTGCGTGAAGCGTTTAAGAAGAGTTATGACGCAGAATATCAATTAAAATATTCAAAAGCCATCGATGAACTATTGGGCGTTTATGAACCAACTTCGTATGAATTGAATTTACGATTGGGTTGGCTATGTTACAAGAACGAAAAGCACTCAGAGTCAATAGCTTACTACAAAAAAGCAATTACCAAAATGCCTCTGAGCATTGAGGCCAAATTGGGCATAGTCTATCCCCTAGCAGCGCTGGAAAAGTGGGATGAAGTTGTCAGTCAATACAAAGCCATAGTTAAGATTGATGTCTACCACCCGACTGCGAATTATCGTCTAGCTTTAATCTACTACAATCGTTTAGATTATGGAAATGCTTGGCCATACCTACAAAAATTCATCAATTTATATCCTTTTGATTACGATGGAAATAGCCTTGCAGGTTGGATCAAGTACAACACAGGCAAAAAAGAGGAGGCGTACGTTTTTTTCAAAAAAGCTTTACTCGTGAATCCCTATGACACAAGCTTTAATAAAGTATTAGGCAGCAAATAATTTATATTTTTGAACGACCAAATGTAAAAAAATGAACAACTTATTTTTAAACTTTGTAGTGGTTGGCATCCTGATATCAACCACCTTGAATACTAAAGCGCAGGTTTCTTCATCCGACAAAGATCTCAGAGTCGCATTTAGTAAGAGTTATGAAGCGGAGGTTGCTCTAAAGTATACGAAAGCAATTGAAGAACTTGCTCCATTTGCTAATGTCAATTCATATGAAGTGAATATTCGCCTGGGTTATCTGAACTATATGGCCGCCAAATTTCAAGAAGCTTCGAATTATTATAAAAAGTGTTTAGAATTAGCTCCAAAAAGCGTTCAAGCACGATTAGGTATGGTGAATGTGCTGGCAGCATTAGAAAAGTGGGATGAGGTTATTATCCAATACAAGGAAATTCTAAAAGTGGATCCCGGAAATGCAAAAGCACTCTACAATCTGGGTTTAATTTATTTCAACCGATCGGATTTTAACAATGCTCAAGTATACCTGAATAGTTATCTGGCCTTGTATCCATTTGATTTTGACGGTGTAAATTTGGCCGGATGGAACGCTTATTACCTTGAAAAAAAGGAAGATGCGAACGTATATTTTAAAAAGGCATTATTACTAAACCCGTCATCCACACTTTACGATAAAGTGCTGAATGGTGGAAAATAAAAAGAAACGTTTATGACCCTTATCAAATCAATTTCAGGTATCCGGGGTACGATCGGAGGCAAAGTAAATGAAGGATTGACTCCATTGGATGCTGTGAAATTCGCCGCTGCATACGGTATGTGGTTAAAGAAAGGCAACAATGAACAAAAAGTGAAGGTAGTCATAGGCAGAGATGCCCGCATTTCGGGAAAAATGATTTCCGATCTGGTTAGTTCAACATTAGTTGGACTTGGAGTAGATGTCATCGACCTAGGATTATCAACCACCCCAACAGTTGAAATAGCTGTACCTATGGAAAAAGCCAATGGGGGTATAATTCTGACAGCCAGCCACAACCCAAAGCAATGGAACGCATTGAAATTGCTCAACGAGAAGGGAGAGTTCATATCCGCAACTGATGGAGAGGAAGTTTTGGCGCTATCGGAAAAAGAAAGTTTTCATTTCGCAGATGTCGATGCATTGGGAAAAGTTAGGCAGGATGATTCTTATCTAGATAAACACATCGCTTCCATTCTGAAGTTACCACTTGTTAATGTAGAAGCGATCCGAAAGGCAAATTTCAGTGTAGTTTTAGATGCCGTAAACTCCAGTGGGGGAATCGCTGTACCTGCGTTATTACGTAAATTGGGTGTGAGTCAAATCACGGAACTATATTGCGAACCAAACGGACATTTCCCTCACAATCCTGAACCGCTTCCTGAACATCTTACCGATCTCTCAACAAGAATTAAAGAAGTGAACGCAGATCTGGGTATTACCGTAGATCCTGATGTCGACCGACTAGCGCTGGTGTGTGAAGACGGCAGCATGTTTGGTGAAGAATATACGTTGGTCGCTGTGGCTGATTATGTACTTTCACACACCCCTGGCCCAACGGTTTCCAACCTGTCCTCTACCCGTGCATTACGTGACATTACAGAGGCGCGAGGACTCACTTATGCCGCAGCAGCAGTTGGAGAAGTAAATGTGGTTTCTGAAATGAAATCAATCGGAGCTGTAATTGGTGGCGAAGGAAATGGTGGAGTCATCTATCCTGAATTGCATTATGGTCGGGACGCTCTGGTCGGAATAGCTTTGTTCTTAAGTCATCTGGCCAAAAAAAAAATGAAAGTATCGGAACTGCGCGACAGTTACCCAAAGTATGTAATTTCCAAGAATAAAATCGAACTGACTTCCGACATTGACGTTGACAAATTACTAATGTTTATGTCCTTGAACTACGCCCATGAGGAGGTTGACACCACAGATGGACTAAAAATCTATATTGGAAAAGAATGGGTTCATTTGCGTAAAAGTAACACCGAGCCGATTATACGGATTTATTCTGAAAGTCAGAACGACAAGATGGCAAAGGAACTAGCGGAACGCATTATACTTGAAATTAAATCGCTGGTCTAAACTAAGACGATCCATTTTACATCTAACATGTTAATTACGATTGATTAACAACTATAAAAATACGCGAATGAAAAGAATTATTTTGCTTGCCCTTTTACTCACTGCACAGCGCACTTCGTTTTCCATCGAACGTCAAATTATTCGTTCCAATATCACAGATGTTACCGTTTATACGCAAGGAGCACAACTTTATCAGAAAGCATCGTACAGTGCCGGTACAGGTATTACTGAAATCATAATAGAAGGAATTAGTCCGAATATTGACCCGAAGAGTATTCAGGTAAAGGCAACCGGAGACGTGACTATTTTAGATATAAAACACAGTATTTTCTATCCAAAACCTGTAGATGTAAATTTGGAAGGTTTACCACTAAAGATTCGAAATGAAATCCGGGTGCTTGAAGATTCTATTAAACTCTTAGGTTATGATCTTCAAGACTTGAATGACGAAATCGAGGTGCTTCTTGCCGCCAAAACAATTCTTTTAAAAAATGGATCAGTCAATGGGCAGGGAAAGGTGAACGATTCGATTAATCTATTAAAGCAAACGGTGGATTATTACACCATGAAGATGTTGGAAATCAACAAAAAATTGGCTCTTCTGGGCAGAAAAAGTTCAGACAAGGAAGACCGAAAACATCGCCTAAAGGATCGACTAGCCAAATTAAAGCAACATGAACGCAGTGAGAATGAGCCAAGCGAAAGTGACCCAATTCACAGAATCAACGTAACCATTTCAGCCAAAGAAGCAGTAGCCGGTAAAATAAACCTATCTTACCTTATCCAAAATGCAGGATGGACACCACTTTATGATTTGAGAAGCGATGGTTTAACGTCAAAAATTAACCTCACCTACAAGGCAAATGTTTTCCAGCAGAGTGGTTTGAATTGGGAAAACGTTAAACTGAATATTTCTACAAACGACCCTTATCAAAATAAAACTAAACCCACATTACAACCTTGGTATATTGATTACTACGCCCGCAGTTATCAAATTAATAAACGTTTTCAGCCAGCAGAAAGTCCCGAAACGCAGGTTAGACAGTTAAATAGCGAAATTCAATCAGAGGGTGAAATGGGTAAAACGTCAGCTGACTTTGTTCAAACACTCCGCCAACACACTTCCATAGAGTTCCATATTGATCTGCCCTATTCTGTTAGATCAAATAATGAGCCCCATTTGGTGTTCATTCAACGTGCTGACTTGGACGCCAATTACAATTATTATACTGTTCCCAAGCTAGATGAATCGGTTTATCTCGTCGCTCAATTGTCGAAACAGGCTGAACTTGGACTGCTCCCTGCCCAAGCAAATGTGTTCTTCGATGGGAGTTATATAGGCGAAACGTATGTTGATCCATCTACCATGGAAGACACGCTAAACTTAAGTCTGGGAAAAGATCCGAACATCATTGTCAGACGTACCCTACTCAAAAAAGAATGCAAAGAAAAAATTGTAGGCGACAAAATTGAGAAAACACTAACCTATTCTATAGATTTGAAAAATCTAAAAGAAAACAATATTGAAATTGTAATTCAGGATCAATTACCGATTACCCAAAATGCAGACATTACCATCGAAGACCTCGACCTTGCAAAAGGAGAATATAATAGTCAAACAGGATTAATCGAATGGAAACTAGACCTCAAGTCAAAGGAAAGTAAGTCGATTCGCTTTAGTTTCAAAGTAAGACATAACAAAGATTTTACCTTACCTCTCTAACCAATGCCGATTATCTTTAAAAAATAAAAAGGCTGCCACTTCAATGTCAGCCTTTTCGCTTTTTCAAGAAGCATTACCAGTCGAACAAACTATATTTGCTCACGTGATCAATGCAATAAACAGATTTGGAATTCACAGTAAATGGAAAGAAATTCTTGTACTAGGCCTCTTTGCTATTATTTTTTCCCTCATTTCATTAGTCAACCATTACAATTTTAGAACTTCAGCCCTTGATCTAGGAATGTTTAACCATGCACTTTATTCCTTCTCACATGGTAAAATGAACTATTTCACACTCGATCTTACAGGGAACGATCCAATATATTTTGCAGATCACTTTTCACCTGTAACTTTACTTTATGCTCCGTTTTATTATCTGTTTGGCTCATGGACCCTGCTGATAATTCAAATTTTATCCATCCTATCCGGAGCCATTGGAACCTATTTATTGGCCTTATTCCGTTTGCCGAATTTTAAGCATTCCTATTTATTCCTCATCCTTTTTTTAAGTCAATGGGCTATCGTATCGGCTCTAGCCTTTGACTTCCATAACAATGTGGTTGCATCCATGTTCGTTCCATGGTTTTTCTATTTCTATGCTAAGAATTGTAGATGGCAAACTGTCGTTCTCTTTTTCCTTATACTCATTTGCAAAGAGAACATGTCTCTTTGGCTGACTTTTATTCTTCTTGGATTGATGCTGAAAGATGGATTTAAAGTCGCTCAATCGAAAACGAAAAATTTTCTTCGTTATGAACTCATCCTATTGATCATTTCTGTCGTTTATTTTTATGTGGTGGTTTCGATAGTGATGCCTGCACTAAGTAAAGGCGAAGCCATCAATCAAATAGATCGATTTGGACATTTAGGATCCTCCCTGGGAGAAATCATCTTTAATGTTTTTAATCATCCGTGGGATACCCTAAAAATGTTTTTCGAAAGTACAAGCACCGATCCGATATCATATGGTATCAAAATGGAACTTCATACCGTTGTATTACTCTCTGGAGGGATTGCCATCATTCTAAGACCAGCCTATTTGATCATGTTGATTCCGATCTATGCACAAAAGCTGCTTTCCAATGATCTCGCAATGTGGGGAATTAACGGGCAATATTCTATTGAATTCACTCCGATTATTGCATGTGCATTTATTGATCTGTTAACCACGGTAGCTGACAACCATAAAAGACGTTTCCTACTCATCTCTTCCTGCATTATTGCCTTTCTCGTAAATTTTGTGACCCTAAAAGAACGCTGTTCTTTTTGGTACGACCGGGATGTACACGACATTAGCTTGCTTTCTCATTATGCATCCGGAAATCTGGATGTAAAATTCATACATGAGAAACTAAACGAAATTCCGAACGAAATTCCGATTTCAGTAACTTCTTGTTTTGCACCTCATCTAACGAACAGAGACAAATTGTATCATTTTCCGATTATAAAAGATGCTGAGATGATTGTATTACTGAAAGATAAGCGAAGTTTGTACCCATTGGATCACGAAACATTCGATGCAGAGACAACTAAGTTGATCACATCCGGCTTATACAGAATGGTTACCAACGAAAAAGATCTGCTCGTATTAAAAAAGAACAACTCCGATTAAACATACGTTTAAGTAAAAAACAATCCATGAAACAATTCGAAATACCGGAATTTTATCGCTCACCCATCATTAGTCGAGTGAAGGCAAAACGCAAACTACAAGATCCTAGAAAGAAAGATTTCACTCCCAGCGTAGTCAATTTCGGTAAGATTGAATTCATTCTAGCCCGTCATTTTGGATTTTGTTATGGCGTTGAAAATGCCATTGAAATAGCTTACAGATCCATCGAAGAAAATCCCGGAAAACGTATTTATCTCCTTAGTCAAATGATTCATAACCCCGAGGTAAACGAAGATCTCCTATCCCATGGGTTAAAGTTCATCCAGGATACCAAGGGCAATCAATTGATTGACTGGAATGATATCAATGAGAATGACATTATCATCATTCCCGCATTTGGAACTACGATAGCAATTTCCTCAAAACTTCAGGAAATTGGGTTGAACGTAGAACGATACAACACCACCTGTCCGTTTGTTGAAAAAGTGTGGAATCGTTCCGAAAAACTCGGTATTGATGGTCATTCGATTATTATTCACGGTAAGTTTAACCACGAGGAAACCAGAGCTACCTTTTCCCATGGTGAAAAAAACGCTCCATCACTCATTATCAAAGATATGAGTGAAGCTAAATATCTTGGGGAATACATCCGTGGCCATGGAAACAAAGAAGAATTTTTGAATTTTTTCAAAGGAAAATACTCCGAAGGATTTGACCCTGATACGGATCTTCAGAAGATTGGCGTAGTAAATCAAACGACTATGCTTGCCTCTGAAACTCAGGAGATCACTGATTATTTGCGTACTGAAATGATTCACAGATTTGGAGAAAAGGAGATTCGTAATCACATGGCTGATACGCGTGATACGTTATGTTACGCTACCAACGATAACCAATCAGCAACCTACGGATTACTTGACACGGAGGCTGATTTCGCAGTGGTTATTGGTGGGCACAACAGTTCCAACACAACACATCTTGTAGAACTCTTAGAACGGAAGTTCCCGACGTATTTTATACGTTCAGAAAAAGACATAGAAATGGATGGAAAACTTTTAAATTTCAATATTCATTCGAGGAATACCGAAGTCGCAATCCCTTTCGATAAAGAAAAATCCTTCTACCGCATAATCGTAACAGCAGGAGCTTCTTGTCCGGATGCGGTAGTAGATCGAGTCCTCAGAAAAATCCTCAAAATACATGGTTCAGAACATGACATCAATGCAACCATAGAACAATTCCTGAATGATTGAATTGATCCATTAAAAGAAGTTTTACAGATTGCTCGGTATTTTTTATTTTAGTAATAGGAAGAATACATTTCAGAATTAAAAGAACGACAACCTCACTCAATTTCAACGTATGAAGATTTACACTAAAAAAGGAGATACCGGAACAACCTCACTAATCGGAGGAACCCGTGTCTTGAAAAGTTCACTGCGCATAGAATCATACGGCACAGTAGATGAGTTGAATTCATATCTCGGTGTCATTCGTGATCATATTCATGAACAGAAGTACAATGATCAGCTAATCGAAATTCAGGACCGACTTTTTACAATTGGCTCGAGTTTAGCCAGCGATCCGGAAAAGTCCACGATGAAAATACCGGATCTTTTTGAGTCGGATGTAAATCTGCTTGAAACGTGGATGGACGAAATGGATGCCCTTCTTCCCGAAATGAGATCTTTTATTCTACCCGGAGGACATCCTGCCGTTTCTTTTTGTCATGTAGCTCGTTGTGTGAGCCGAAGAGCCGAACGCATCGTTGTTGACCTTGCACAGAACGAGTTTGTTGCACCTGTGGTTGTATCTTACATGAATAGACTAAGTGACTACCTCTTTGTCCTAAGTCGCCTACTTGCTCAAATTCTTCATGCGAAGGAACAAGCCTGGACACCTCGTATGTAACGAAACAGCCATCAAATGAAAATTCTTATTGAAGAATTTGAACATAGATTTGGAAAATTTTAAATAAAAGCTATTTTTGCGCAAAATTTAACCCCTTAAATTAGAGGAAAATGTACTGGACATTAGAACTTGCATCATATCTTGAGGATGCACCATGGCCCGCAGCGAAAGATGAGTTGATAGATTTTGCCATTCGAACAGGAGCACCTCTTGAAGTTGTTGAAAACCTTCAGGATTTAGAGGATGAAGGCGATATTTACGAAAGTATCGAGGAGATTTGGCCGGATTACCCTTCGCGTGAAGATTTCCTTTTTAACGAAGACGAATATTAATTTTGAAAGGATCCGAGAGGATCCTTTTTCGTTTCTATGAACTTTCTTGGTCATTTGTACTTTTCGGGCAATAATCATGAATTAATGTATGCCAATCTTTTCGGAGACAGCGTTAAGGGAACACAGTTCCATTTCTATCCGGAAATTATTCAGCGCGGTATACTATTGCATCGAAAAATTGACAACTTCATTGATCATCATCCCGCGGTAGTAGAACTTAAAAGAGCGCTCTTTGAAGAATTACCGAAAGTAAGTGCCGTTGCCGTTGATCTTTTCTTTGATCATTTACTGGCTCGTAATTGGGAAAACTTTAATGCTACACCATACCCTGAATTTCTCGAGCATTTTTACTCCTATTCCCCCTTGCTCTGGGAGATCTATCCGGAGTCATTCAAAATATTCATTGGTCTGCTTCGGGAAAAAAAATGGATAAACCATTACCCCCATCCAGAGGGTTTGATTCGATTATGCTATGGTGTTTCCTCCAGAATCTCGTTTCCCAATTTATTGCACAGGGCACCCGACTCATTCATAAAACACGAAAAAATGATCTCAGAATCCTTTGAATCCTATATGCTTGACGCCGAAGCCTATTTCTCGGATTTTACATAGGATCTTCATTTTTTTGTAATTTGCGAACTATTTCGTCAGTAATGACCGAAGTTTTGAAAAATATTTTATTTATTCCATTAACTGCCCTCATTCTACTGGCCATCCAAGGATGCTCCCGGAATGACGCCAGGTTCAAACCCTTTGAAAAAAATCCGGTTAAGATAGACTTGCCTGAAATTCTTCAAAAAGGAAAACTAACCGTTCTAGCTGAAAACAGTTCGACTTCATTCTTTATCTATCGTGGCAAGAGGATGGGCTTCGAATATGAACTTTTGAAAGAATTTTGCCGTGAATTGGGTGTCGAACTTGAAATCAAAATTGTAAGTAATCTCGATGATTTAATAAGAATGTTAAATGACGGGGAAGGAGACTTTATTGCATGTAATTACACCGTTACAAAAAATAGGAAAAGAATAATTGATTTTTCAGTTCCCTTTTTGAAAACACCTCAAGTACTGATTCAACGAAAACCAAATGGGTGGAAAAACCTAAACCCAGTTCTTTGGAACAAATATGTAATTCGTGACCCAGGTGACCTTGCTTACAAGCGCATACATGTCTGGAAAAACTCCAGTTATGAACAACGTCTTTGTCATTTACAGGAAGAAATCGGCGACACAATCTTTATCTCCGAAGAAGAAGGACAAGTGAGCTCAGAAGAATTAATTGAAATGGTAGCAGAAGGGTTAATTGATTACACGGTAGTTGAAGAAAATATTGCCAAGGTCAATCAACAGTTTTTTGAAAATCTGGACATCGCCACCCCGCTTTCTGTAAGACAAAAGATTGCATTTGGGATTCGAAAAACCAGTCCTCTGCTCAAATCACGTGTCGATCGTTGGTTAAAACAATTCATGACCAAAAATATCTATCGCTACCTGAATGTAAAGTATTTCGAACTTCAGAATATACCTGTCAAAACGGAAGATTATGAGATTAGCATACGCAATGGTCGCCTTTCCAATTATGATGCACTATTCAAACGAGCAGCCGCCAAATACAAGTGGGATTGGATATTGCTGGCATCAGTTGCCTTTAAAGAATCGTGTTTTAACCCAAGTGCTCAAGGATTCGGTGGAGCTTATGGGTTAATGCAGTTCATGCCTAATATCGGTCCAATATATGGAGTTTATCCTAATTCAAGTCCCGAGCAACAGATTTATGGTGGTATGCTGAAGCTAGCCACAGATTTTAAGTCCTGGAAAAATATTCCGGATCAAATGCAGCGTGAAAAATTTACCCTTGCCACTTATAATGCCGGTAGAAGTCACGTAGAAGATGCACAACGACTCGCGAAGAAAAACGGGTTAAATCCATTTCGATGGGATGACAATGTAGAAATAATGATGCTGAATCTTTCCAAATCCAAGTATTACAGGGATCCGGTAGTAAAAAATGGAGCGCTACGAGGAACTCGAACATACAATTACGTACGTTCCATATACAAATGCTACCTCGAATGGCGTTCAGTTTACAAGTAAGCGCTATTTTTGAAAGAAAAAATCAGGCTACTTATTGTCATAGAAGGCCCAACGGCATCCGGTAAAACTGCACTATCCATTGCAGTCGCCAAATATTTTGACACGGTCATTTTATCCGCAGATTCGCGGCAATTCTATCAAGAGATGTCTATTGGAACAGCTAAGCCGTCAATAAACGAGATGGATGGCGTCAAGCATTATTTTATAGGCTCTCATTCTGTCAAACATGGGTTGACCGCCGCAACCTTTGCGAAAGAAGCAAGGGGGGTTCTTGATTATGAATTTGAATTTCATCCTGTTGTACTACTTACAGGAGGATCCGGCATGTATGTAGACGCATTGTGTAAAGGGCTTGACAACGTGCCCGTTTCTCCATCCCATAAAGCCCAACTTAATGATGAATTCAGAACCACAGGACTTGAACCACTTTTGCGTGAATTAGAAGCTGCTGATCCAACCCATTTCTCAAAGATAGACCAAATGAATCCAATGCGTGTGATTAGGGCACTTGAAGTAATTCGTTCAACAGGCAAACCCTTTTCCTTTTTCCTTAAAAAGAACAATACACATGCTGACTTTGATGTTGTCCGTTTCAGAATCGAACATCCCCGCGAACAATTGTACGAGAGAATCAACCAACGTGTTGACCAAATGATGCGCGTGGGACTATTAGATGAGGTACGTTCACTCATGACGATTCGGAATGCAACTGCACTCAAAACATTAGGTTACATTGAACTCTTTGATTATCTCGACCAAAAGATACCACTTGACACCGCCGTTGATCTCATTAAGCAACACACCAGGAATTACGCGAAAAGACAACTCACCTGGTTCAAAAAGAATGCAGATGCCCATGGCATACCTTTTAGTACAAATGAAGAAATGGTGAACACCATATTGAGCATCCTGCGTCAACTTGGAAAAATAAACCAATGATTTTGGAACGATTATTGAAAAATCATCCCGCAAACAATTCGTTATGAAACTCATTTTTGATAACGTCATTCCTCATCCTTTAGGTTCAATTGAGCATGGTGAAAAGAGTATCTGGGGATCTCGCGCCGAATTTAGGAAAGGTGACCGCATTCTGCTTAACGCATCCAGCGGGAAAGGAAAGTCAACCTTTACGTTTTGCGCAATGGGATTCAGATCTGATTATGAGGGAATCATATCGATTGACGGGCAGGATATTCGTTCCTTTGACGCAGACAGATGGACGGAAATAAGGCAAAAATCACTTTCCGCGGTATTTCAGGATTTACAATTATTTCCTGAACTGACGGTAGCCGAAAATCTCAACTTAAAAAATTCACTTACTCAGGTTTACAGGGATCCCGAACTTCGCAACATGTTACGCTTTCTTGATATTGAAAATAAATGGGATCAGAAATGCAAGGTCCTTTCAATGGGACAACAGCAACGCGTAGCAATTGTGCGGGCACTTTGTCAACCTTTTGATCTCCTAATCA
>JBIKYP010000060.1:0-14139 GCA_044355195.1 Crocinitomicaceae bacterium
CTATGAAAAAAAAGATGAAGGAATTTATATCTGCAGGAGATGTAATAATCGACTCTACCGTTCAGAAGATAAATTCGATTCTCATTGTGGTTGGCCAAGTTTTGATGATGAAATTGAAGGTGCCGTTAAGCGTATTCCTGATGCGGATGGTTTCCGTACAGAAATTATTTGCATGAACTGCGGAGGTCATCTTGGTCATGTTTTTTTGGGTGAAGGATTTACGGATAAAGATACTCGTCATTGTGTTAATACGAGTTCCCTTCGTTTTGTTCCGAAGTCTGAAATCAATTCATTACCTGAAGTAATACGATGAATTTTTGATTTAATTTTTAAACTAAGCTATCAGTAAATTAACATCGCCTCGCAGGATTTCAGATCCTTCGCAGCTGTTTAATAAGGTTTGTTTGCTTTGTGATCAGAGACAACTGGTTTCCTCGATTGCCTCAAGAATAATGTTGCCTGCCTTCCGTATCTCATTTTCCGTAATGTTGAGAGGCGGTGAAAGACGAAAACTATATGGATGAGATAAGAACCAAAAACTGATTAATCCTTTCTCAAGGCAGCGTTTGACAACTTTTTCAACTCGCTCAAAAGATTCCATATCAAAAGCAAACATCATACCGATACGTCGTATTTCCAATATTTCTCTACTCTGGCAAATGACGGACTCCAAAAGTTGCCCCAAACGTTCAACTTCGGTGAAGTCAATCTCAGCATGCAGCACATCTAGGCAAGCAGCTCCTGCAGCACACACCACCGGATGACCTCCAAAAGTGGTAATGTGACCTAACATGGGATTATAGGTGAATTCCCACAATTTTTCTTTAGATGAGACGAGAGCGCCAATGGGCATCCCCCCACCTATGGCTTTGCCTAGTGTCAGTATATCCGGGGTTACACCGAAGTGTTCAAAAGCGAAGATTTTTCCAGTTCTTCCCATTCCGCACTGTATCTCGTCAAAAATTAGTTGAGCACCTTTTTCATCACAATGTTTGCGCAACCGGTTTAAAAATTCAGCATCGGGAATACGCACGCCTGCATCACCCTGCACAGGCTCTATTATAACACCTGCAGTTCGTTCGGTAATTTGCTCCAACTCGGGGATGGAACCGAAGGTTAAAAAACGGACATCAGGCAAAAGTGGTCGAAATGCTTGCTTTTTTATTTCATTACCGGAAACACTCATCGATCCATGCGTACTACCATGATATGAACCACGAAACGCAATGAGCTCCGTTCTGCCCGTAACACGTTTGGCTAATTTCAGAGCGGCTTCATTGGCTTCTGTACCCGAATTCACAGTGTAAACAGAGTTTAATTTTTCCGGTAATAGAGCAGTTAATTTTTTTGCAAAATCGAGTTGCGCATCCTGAATATACTCACCATATACCATCACATGCAAGTGCCTGTCTATTTGTTCTTTAAGTGCTTGCACAACTTTCGGATGGTTGTGACCGATATTATTGACCGCTACTCCGGCTATCATGTCCATATATGACTTGCCTGACTTGTCGTAAATATAAATACCTTCCGCACGGTCTACATCTATGAGAAACGGACTCTGGTTGGTTTGACCGAGTAATTCAAGAAATCGTTTATCGTTCGACGCTGACACTGGTAATTGGATTCAATTGTTCAAGAGTTAAACTTCGTTTAAGTTCAAAGATTAAATAGTTTAAAGTTATTCGAGTTTCTGTTCAATTGGAGAATGCTCAATATGTCGCATTGCAATCCACGTTTTTTACTCTTCCAGGGCAAACTTATTTCCTCCCAATCACCCTCAAGGCTGCATCTGCCACATTGGGCGAATCAATTCCGTATTTGGTCATGAGTTCCATTGGCGATCCGCTCTCACCGAAGGTGTCATTGACGGCAACATATTCTTGTGGAGCGGGTAGTTTTCTTGATAATAGCTGTGCAACGGAGTCGCCTAAACCTCCGTGCATCATGTGTTCTTCGGCAGTGACAACGCACCCTGTTTTTTCCACAGAACGTAAAATGGCAGGTTCATCCAATGGCTTAATGGTATGCATGTTTATTAATTCCACTGAAATACCTTTTTCAGCAAGCACCTTGGCTGCCTCAATGGATTTCCAGACCAAATGGCCACATGCGATAATCGTTACATCTGACCCTTCTTGAAGTACGTCAGCTTTTCCGATGATAAATTTTGCATCAGGTTGAACGAAAATAGGCATCACCGGACGACCAAAGCGAAGATATACAGGGCCCTTGTGTTTTGCAATTGCGATTGTTGCTTGTTTCGTTTGGTTAAAATCAGCAGGCACGATAACAGTCATGTTCGGCAACATTTTCATCAAGCCAATATCCTCGAGAATCTGATGAGTAGCTCCGTCTTCTCCTAGAGTTAGTCCTGCGTGTGAAGCACAGATCTTCACGTTTTTTTGAGCATATGCGATGGATTGACGAATCTGATCATAAACGCGACCAGTAGAGAAATTGGCAAATGTTCCTGTGAAGGGTATTTTTCCGCCAATTGTCATTCCGGCAGCCAATCCCATCATGTTAGCCTCGGCAATACCCACCTGAAAAAAACGCTCCGGATTTTCCTTTTGGAAGGCATCCATTTTTAACGATCCGGTGAGGTCAGCACAAAGTGCGACTACATGTTCATTTGTTCTCCCTAGTTCTGCTAAACCTTCTCCAAATCCCGAGCGGGTGTCTTTGTTTCCCAGAATTTCAAATTCCATAATGATCAGAAATTAATAGTGGTTAGTTTATTTGAAAAAATACGGAAGTCCTTCTCAATGGTGTACGAGGAAGACTTTAAGTTTTTTTGTCGGTACACAAATCTGTAGTTACCCGGTTGAAGTTGAATGCTTCCACTTTTAATGGATTCATCAAGGTTGCAAACCCATTCTATGTCACCTGTCTCTTTAATCAGAAAGACTTGAGCAACAACCGGTTGGGCTGCTTTGTAATTGAAAAATCCGGGAGCTAAAATGTCCACGTAAACAGTACTGCTTTGTGTAACATCAACTGTTGCATAGGTGCGTGGAAGTGTCAATAGCTCAATGTCATATTTTCCAACCAGGTATTTATCGCTTACGTTTATTTTTTGAACATTTAACGTAGTTGATTTTCCGTGTTGCATTATCCTGGAATCAATAAGGTAGGATTTGGTAGCGTTGATGAAACGTATTTTGATAAACCCTTGAGGAGCACCTACTTCAACAACATTATGGATATGCTTTTGTAAGCTTATATTCTTTTTTTCAACTGCGGGAATCGTGTTCACAACCAGATCGTATTTAAACGCAGGATCCATAATTAAGGTATCGGGATTGCCAAAACGGTTAATGGTGTGCATGAAGGTATATTTCAAATTTTTCGTACCGGTCTCATACAAGAACATGGTAACGTCCGTTTCTTTGGGATTCTTTGAAATATCATTCAAATTGATTTGAACAGTGGTATTCAAAAGTGCTTTTGTAATCACATTTTTAAGTACGTTTTTAAACGCATCTTTTGTTTCCGCATCGGCATAAGGACCAATACAGTTGAATTTGTCCAGATAAGTTAAATCCATTCCCAGACCAATGACAAAAGGGGTTACTTTCACTCCTTTTTCATTCAGTTTTTTTGCGATAACACAAGGGTCATTGTCGCAAGCTTCGAGTCCATCCGTAATTAGAATAATAACATTCCGCTCTTTTTGATCAGGAAAGTCATCCGCTGCAGCTTCTAAAGAGCGGGCTATGGGAGTTGTCCCCTTGGCTTCAATTGAACGTATGCGGTATTTTATCTTATCATAGTTGTCTTTGCCAAAGGGGATTTCCAGTTTGGTGTCCTTACAATCTTGATAGGTAGCCGTAATTGGGGATTGATGCCCGTAAACCCGCAACGCTACCTCAAGATTGGGTGTGCCTCTCAGACTGTCTATGGTCTGCGATAGGAGTTCTTTTGCTGCTTGGATTCGTGTCTGATTATTTTCCCAGGGAGCATTCATACTATTGGAGGCATCAAGAATAAACAGAATTCTCGTAAGCTTCTCTTGACCGAAAGCAAGCTGAACGACAAGAAACGGCAGTATGAATAATAGTGTTTTCAATGAATCAATAATCGCCTAATGTTTCTTCCAATTGTGAAAGAGCTGATTTAAGTTGCTCGGCATTTGGAGCTACGCCATGCCACTTGTGGGATCCCATCATGAAATCTACTCCTTGTCCCATCTCCGTTTTCATAATTATAACCACTGGTTTTCCTTCTCCACAATGACTTTGAGCTTTTAACAAGGTGTTTTTCATGTCAGTAAAGTTATGTCCATTCATTTCGAGAACAATCCAGCCAAAAGATTGCCATTTTTCATGAAGATTGCCAAGAGTAAGCACCTGATCCACATCCCCATCAATCTGGCGCCCATTGTAATCAATTGTTGCAATGATATTATCTACTTTATTGGCTGCAGCATACATAGCAGCTTCCCAGATCTGTCCCTCTTGAAGTTCGCCGTCACCATGAAGCGTGTACACATATGAAAGATCATTGTTCAGTTTTTTGATTTGTGCTGCACCAACTCCAACGGAGAGCCCCTGCCCAAGTGAGCCTGATGCCATTCTAACTCCGGGTAGTTTTTTATCCGTCGAGGGATGTCCTTGTAATCGGGAAGAAAGTTTTCTAAACGATGCCAATTCGGCTTTGGGAAAATACCCCGATCTGGAAAGTACACTATACCAAACAGGTGAAATGTGTCCGTTGGAAAGAAAGAAGAGATCCTCATGTTCTCCATCCATGGTGAAGTTATTGGGATCATGCTTCATGATGTCAAAATAGAGCAATGTTAAAAAATCTGCACATCCTAAAGATCCTCCGGGATGCCCTGAATTTACCCCGGCTACCATTCGAACGATGTCACGACGCACTTGCGTGGCTATTTTGATTAATTGCGAAGTCTCCATAGTGATTGTTCTGATTCGAAATATTCAGAGACAAAACTAATTTTAATTATTCACTTCATCAGTTGCTAAAACATAACTTTATCCTCAATTACAACTTTTTTTGAACAGAAGTCGCTGTAAATGGTTACTGTAAAAGGTAAGCTTTTAGATTTTTTCACACGTATATAATAGTTAACTTGTAAATTAGAACAAAAGTTGTTGTCATGAAGAAGATAGGTATTAACGGTTTTGGAAGGATAGGGCGCTATCTCACCAGATTAAGTTTGGATTCATCAGAAGTGGAAGTCGCTGTTGTGAATGATATTTCTGATATCAAAACCTTGGCTCATTTGTTAAAATATGATTCTGTACATCGTCAATTGAAACATGAGTTTATCTTGGAAAAGGATCGTATCTCTTTTGCAAATGGTAAAGAAATTAAGTTCGTTCAATATAAAGATCCAAGTGAAATCCCATGGAAGGTTTTGGGAGTTGAAACCGTTATTGAATCAACAGGCCTTTTTCTGACTACGGAAACTGCTTCCAAACATTTGGCGGGTGGAGCTAAACGCGTATTGATTTCCGCTCCGGCTAATTCGGATGAGATCCCAACTGTTGTGCTCGGTGTAAATGATAATATTTTAAATGGAGAGGGTTCGATCATTTCCAATGCTTCATGCACAACGAATAATGCCGCTCCGATGGTGCGTGTATTACATGATTTGTGCGAGATTGAAAGTGCATACATAACCACAATTCACAGCTATACTTCTGATCAGCGTCTTCATGATGCTCCGCATAAAGATTTGAGGAGAGCACGCGCTGCTGCTGAATCCATTATTCCGACCTCAACCGGGGCGGCCAAGGCGATCACGAAGATCTTTCCTGATCTGGATGGTAAAATGGGTGGATGTGGAGTTCGCGTTCCTGTGCCCGATGGATCTTTTACCGATCTTACCGTTGTAGCAAAGAATCCCCCAACGGTGGAGCAGATTAATTCAGCGATGAAACTTGCTTCGGAAACCTACTTGAAAGGAATTATGGCTTATTGCGAGGAGCCAATTGTTTCGGTTGATATTATCGGCAATTCCCATAGTTGTGTTTTTGATTCTGAATTGACAAGTGTTGTTAATAACATGATCAAAGTTGTAGGTTGGTACGACAACGAAGCGGGTTACTCTAACCGTTTACTCGAGTTAGCTGTTCGAATCTAAGGATAGATCATCAACCACGCTTTTGGACAAATTTCCCGGGCAACAGCAATGTTGGGGTTTCGATCTTTCGTGGTGCTGTATGAGCCAAAAGCAACTAAATATAGGCCGTCCAGTCGAGTGATAATGCTTGCGGTTGCCCCTTTTTGATTTAAACGAAAAACGTATCTTTCTGCATTTCTCCTTTCTCTGAAGGCGCCCATGATGATGTGGTATTTTTTTAGATTAGTTGTATGAATTGGTAATTTGGCATCCTCCTCGGGTGTTACGTCTTTTTTTGGGTATATTGATTTTTCAATCGTTGGAGCCAATTTATCTTTCGTCTTAAGTATTTCCGATTTAACTTGATTTTGAGTTGGTAATGGCGCTGATTTTTCCATTGCTACTGTTTCTTTTTTGCCTTTTAGATGGCGCATGGTGCGTTCTGTAGAATTATAGAAAATCGATACAAACAGGGTGCCGCCAATGAGAAGGAGCAAAATACTTAGGCCTGCCAATATGCCGATTTTTTGTTTTGAGCGGTCTCGTTTTGCTTTTTCCAGAATAGGCTTTTTGGGTCGTTCAACTTTGTGATTAATGGGAGGTAAATCTATGTCGTCATTCCATTGATTTTCCTTAGAATACGTTTTGTCCGCAGGATAGACCTTTTGAATACTTACCTGGTCTTCAATAAGTTGGTCTTCACTAGGTACAGTTGTTATCGTTTTTGTTTTTGAATGCTCCCGCTGTGTTGAACCTTCGCTATTAACCTTTTTATCCCAGTGCTCAAAAGTGATTTGACCATTTGCTTGTTTGAAAAAACTTCCCAACTGATATATATCATATTTCTCGCCACTGTTGAGAACCGCTTGGATGTCACGAACATATTTTGCAATTAGATTAGTGGTGTCTTGCCGAGTTTTGCCTGATTTTTCACAGATGTATGTCGAGAGTTTTCCGTCGTCAAATTTCAGATAAGGAATAAACAGAATTTCGTTTTTGCCTGTTTCGGTTCGAGTTAAAGCCCCGAATCCGGGGATAATGATGGTGTTTACCTCTTTAATTAGTTCGAGCAGATAGTTGTCCATTTAGCTAAAATAGATCTGTAAAGGCAAATGTTTCTTTGAGGCGAACACCTTTTTCGGTATCATGAAGCGTGCAACATTCATTAACTGAATCGTGTTCAAAAAAGAGGACAAATTGACCTTGTGATGCTTTCGAAAGAAAATCCTCCTTTTCTTCTAGGGTAATCAGTGGCCGTGTGTCATAACCCATGATATAGGGAAGTGGAATATGTCCAACACTGGGAAGAAGATCTGCCATATAGACAAGTTTTTTTCCTTTGTAATGAATATGCGGTATCATCATGCTTTCAGTATGACCATCCACAAACAAAACATCAAAATTTTCAAAAACGTTTTTTGTGTATGTTCCATTTCTGGAAACGAATTTTAACTGGCCACTTTCCTGTATAGGAATAATATTCTCTCTGAGGAAGGAAGCTTTTTCCCTTTGGTTCGGCTCAGTTGCCCATTTCCAGTGATTTTCTGTACTCCAATAATTTGCATTTTTAAAGACCGGTTCAAATCCGGTGCGTTCCTTGTTCCATTTTATAGCCCCACCACAGTGATCAAAATGTAAATGTGTTAGAAAAACATCCGTTATATCCTCAAAAGAGAATCCAAGTCGATTCAAGTTTCCTAACAAACTGTCGGTTCCGGAAAGGTGGTAGTGCGAGAAGAACTTTTCTGATTGTTTGTCTCCAATTCCTGTATCGATCAAGATGAGTTGCTTCCCATTCTCAATCAGTAGGCTTCGCATCGCCCAGTTGCACATATTGTTGTTATCCGGCGGATTTGTTTTTTGCCAGATTGTTTTGGGAACGACACCAAACATGGCGCCCCCATCTAATTTAAAATTACCGGTATTTATTGGATGTAGGATCATGGTGCAAACTTACGTAGAAGTCTCCAACCTAAAGAGATCAATTATCTGCAAAATACAGAACAAGGATCGCTGAAATAACTGTTATCAGTCCGGCAATTTTATAGCGGTTAACAGATTCTTTGAAGATTATAAAACCGATTATGGAGGAGATTAATACTACTGATATGTTAGTGATAGCCAAAACGGTGGTGTCATTCCATCCGGTGCTGGAGTAGGACTGCATTAACAAAAAGATCGAAAAGTAATTGGGGATGCCTAGTACTATTCCGGCAAGTATATCCTTATTCTGAAACCTGACATTGCCTGCAAGAATCTGAATTAGCATTATTAAGAAACCAATAATTCCTGCAACACCTAAACAGAATGCTGAAAATAAAGAGGTTGACAAGTTTTGAAGATGGTACTTTTGTACATAATTTAAAACTAAATCAAGAATTCCGCTTCCGAAAAAAAGAAGTAGAAGCATCCACCGTGAATGAGTTGTGTACTCAGATGATTTTCCGTTCCATGACACAAAAAAAATCCCCGGAAAAGCGAGGGAAATCCCTATAAGCTTCAGTGCTATTGGTGGTTCGTTATATAAAAAACACATCAGTAATAAAGAAAAAGCCAGACTCATTTTTGTTGCAATTGAAGTCGTGGCAACTCCGTTTTGTTGTGAGCTTAATCCCATAACAACAAACAGGGAAATGAAAAGGATTCCCGAAAAAAGTGCAAACGATGGCCATTCTCCGGAAAATGAATGACGGTTCAATTCATTACCGTATAATATGAATCCGAACGTGAAGGCCGTTAAATAGTTAAAGACGATGGCATGAAACGTATTAACCCCGTATTTTGGGAACATACGAAAGATGAAGAAAACCAGACTGGAACACAGTATAGAAAAAAGCAAAGACATCATTTTCGGTAGTAGATATAAATCTGATCGGGTCCGAAAGAATAGGTTTCTGAGGGTGTTTTGCTAATTACGGGGGCTTTCTTTCCTTCTCTGAAATGCATGTTACCGGTGATTACTCGTGCCTCATCCCATACATTTCCAAAAATAAAATACTGTAAGGTGCGACTTCCACCTTCCACAAAAACGGACTGGATATTTCGATGGTATAGTTCCTTCAGTATGAGTTCAGTATTTGTATCCGAAATTTTGATCCATTCATTGTTTCCTTTAGTTTCATTTTGTAAACGGTTAAAGATCAGGGTTGGGGCATCATCTGAGAAAACATTGAGATCAGGCGATAGTTTTAGCTGACTATCAATAATGGCACGAATTGGATTTTTCCCGCTTAATTCGCGAACCGTTAATGAGGGATCATCATTTTGTGCTGTTTTCCTGCCTATGAGTATACACTGTTCTTCAGATCGCCATTTATGCACAAGAACTTTCGTTTCGGGAGCTGTGATCCAATTGATTCCCGTTTCATCTTGTGTTCGAGGTTTATCGAGAAATCCGTCTATTGTTTGAGCCCATTTGAGGATGACGTAGGGTCGTTGTCGTTCATGGAAAGTGAAAAATCGTTTGTTTAAGTCGCGACATTCTTTTTCCATAATGCCTACATCAACAGTCATGCCTGATCTTCGTAAGGTTTCTAAACCTTTCCCGTTTACTTTTACATGTGGATCGAGCGTGCCAATAACTGCACGCTTGAATTGGGAACGTACGAGCAGATCAGCACAAGGTGGTGTTTTCCCATGATGCGAGCAAGGCTCTAGCGTAACATATAGGGTTGCTTCTTTAAGGAGTTTTTTATCCTGAACTTGTTCCAGGGCTTCGACCTCAGCGTGAGGACCTCCGAAGATTCGGTGATGACCTTCACCTATTATTTTATTGTTCCATACAATGACGGCTCCAACCATAGGATTCGGTGCAACAGTACCTAAACCCTTTCTGGCAAGGTCAATTGCATGTTGCATGTAAATTTGGTCTGTAGTCATCAATGCGAAGATACTATTTAGTAGTTAAGGCAAAATTGCTTTCCTGATAAAGATCAATAAATTGTATTTTCGTGGGTATGGAATTGCAACAGATAAGTAAAAAGAATTATCAAATTGCGCTCTTATTGACGGTGGCATCATTGGGGTATTTTGTTGATATCTATGATCTTGTTCTCTTTGGTGTGGTAAAGGCAGAAAGTTTGGATCAGATTATGGTAACAGCCAGTGCAGCCGATAAAGCTGCTACAGGAAAATTTTTGTTCAATATGCAAATGTTGGGGATGTTGCTCGGGGGGTTACTTTGGGGGATTCTTGGTGATAAAAAGGGGCGTTTGAAAGTGCTTTTTGGCTCGATTCTTCTTTATTCTGTTTCGAATATTGCAAATGCATTTGTGACAGATGTGACTTCTTATGCGTTTGTTCGAATAGCAGCAGGGATTGGACTTGCTGGCGAATTAGGCGCAGGTATTACTTTAATCTCTGAGATGATGTCACGTCATAAAAGAGGCTATGGAACGATGTTGATTGTCACCTTTGGAGCACTTGGAGGTGTGGTAGCCTATGCGGTTAATTCAGAAGGTCAAGGAATAGCAAGGTTGATCCAGAATTTCACGGGTGCAAGCTATGCGAACTGGCAGGTCGCCTATATTTTGGGAGGTGTAATGGGTTTATTTCTGCTCTTGTTACGAGTGGGAACAATCGAATCTGGGTTCTTTAGTCAGGTTCGTTCAGGAACTGATGCGAGGAGGGGCGACTTACGTCTGATTTTTTATAATAAGGACAACCTTATCAAATACATTCATTGCATTGTGATTGGTATACCTGTTTGGTATGTGATTGGATTGCTGATTATGAATTCGAAGGATAATTTCGGGCCTTTACTCGGAGTTTCAGATGTCAATAACGGTCAGGCGGTGATGTTCGCATATATTGGTTTGTCTCTTGGCGATCTCGTTTCTGGGATTTTGAGCCAACTTCTAAGAAGCAGAAAAAAAGTCGTTGTACTTTATCTGAGTATAACATTGATTCTGTCTATTATCTTCCTTGTATTTATGAAGGGAATAAGTCTTTCTACTTATTACTTTATGTGTTTTCTCCTAGGCGCAGGTTCAGGCTATTGGGCAATTTTTGTCACGATCGCAGCGGAACAATTCGGAACGAATATCCGCTCATCGGCGGCCAATACAATCCCTAATTTCGTTCGCGGATCAGTTAATCTGATCACGTTGCTTTTTGGTATATTGGTCTCGTTGAGTTTGGGTGATGGTATTGCCGCCTTGATTATTGGAGTTCTTTTTGTGGTTTTGGCTTTGTTTAGTATTTCCAGATTAAGTGAAACTTTTGGTAAGGATTTAGATTATATTGATATAGCATGAAAAAGCCGTTCTATTGGAACGGCTTTTCCATGGAATTTATATCTGTTAGTGAGAAGAAAGATATTCAGCAACACCTTCAAAGTTAGCTTTCATTCCTTCATCACCTTTTTGCCAATTAGCCGGACAAACTTCTCCATTTTCTTCAAAGAACTGAAGTGCATCTGCCATACGAAGTGCCTCATCTACATTTCTTCCAAGTGGGAACATATTTACCAATTGATGCATAACTACGCCATCCTTGTTTATTAAGAATAAACCACGGTAGGCAATCATCGGTCCTGAAGCCGTTAAACTTCCATCCATATCATATTCATATTCTCCGGCAAGAACACCAAACGCTTCCGATATCGTTTTCGATGTGTCCGCAACAATCGGGTACTTAACACCTTCAATACCCCCTTTATTCTTTGGTACCTGCAACCAACCCCAGTGAGACTCTTCAGTATCCGTTGAACAAGCTACTACTTTAACACCTCGTGCTTCAAAATCAGCAAGTTTTGCTTGAAATGCATGTAACTCTGATGGGCACACGAAGGTGAAATCTTTAGGGTAGAAAAAGAAAATCACATGATTTTTACCTAAATACTGATCTAGAGAAAAGTCGTTAACGATTTCCACTCCGTTTACTACTGCTGCAGCCTTAAATGAAGGCGCTTTTTTACCAACTAATACTGCCATCTTAATGTTTTTTAAATTTCATATATGAAACAAAAATACGTAAATATTGTTCTGTTCTCAGTTTAATTTCTTCTAGATTACACAAGATATTTAGCTAATAAATAAGAGATATTAAAAAAGGGCGGTCTGTTTAAACAGACCGCCCTTTTAAGATGATTGTAAATTGATGAACTTCTTATTTCGGTATTACAGTAAATTCAACTCTTCGATTTAGTGCTTTCCCTTCTTCGGATCGGTTTGTTGTAAGAGGTTTCGTTTTACCAAAACCTTTAATGATCAATCTGTCAGCACTTATTCCTTTCTCGATGAGGTAATTGGCACAGACAGTAGCGCGTCTATCAGATAACGTCATATTGAAATCTTCGGATCCAATATCATCTGTATGACCATCGATTTTTAGCTTGTAGCTTGGATTTGCATTCAAGACCTTAAGCACATCATTCAATGACGCATAAGAGGATTTTAATAAAACGTCCTCATTGGTTTTAAACTGAACGTTTTTCAACGCTTTATCCATTGTTTTTTTCTGGATTTTCTGAAATTCTTCAACGTTGTTCGTCTCATCAACCGGGCAGCCATTGTTCATAATCGAACCTTTAACTGTCGGACAAGCATCAGAATTATCCGCAACTCCGTCACCGTCTGAATCTAGGCAACCATTCATTGAAAATGTCCCTTTAACCTCAGGGCACAAATCATAGCTGTCTAAAACGCCATCGCCATCGGTATCTTTGATTGTAGCGCCTTTCGAGTCTACATAAGCTTCTTTCGGCGTATTTGGTTCAATATCCCGCGTGTTGGGAACACCATCTTCATCATCGTCTAAGACGATTTTCTTTATAGTATCTGGCTTTTGAACCGGAGCACCATATATCGTTGACGTCCAATCGGCGTGTTTTTCTTTTTTACCTAAATAGTAACTGGCTCCAATCGACCAGTTTACAAAATACCCATTGATTGCTGTCAACTTACTTTGTGAATAGTCGAAGCTGTGATCTTGACGTCCATGAAGAATAAGAGAAAGGTCGGCATTTAGTGAAATTCGCTCGTTAATTTTGTATTGTGGAGTGATTCCGAATATGAAATTCCCCATGTCGTCAGAGTTTTTTAAGAAAGGATCATTTGCGTTTGATTTTTTCATGTTTGGAGCCCACATGGTTGAAAGACCTGCGCCTGCATGTCCTAAAAGGCCAATTTTGTTACTCCACGAATCGAATCGCATGATGTCTCCCAGATTCATAACTCCTTGAAGGGATACCCGAAAGTAGTTAACGTTGTTTGTTCCACTGTTGTAAGCATCAATGAAGTCATAACCTAAATCAGCCATTACGCCAAACCTGTTGTTCAGCATGTATCGCCCATTCAAACCAAGGTGATGAATTTGAAATGCTCTTGTGAAAGTACTCGTGGGATAAAATGCATCATGCCCACCAATAGAAGCTCCAACGGACAACTTATTCATTTCCTTGAAGTCTTGTCCGAAGGAAATATAGCTAAGTAAAACTATGCCAACTAATAACGATTTTTTCATAAGGTAAAATTTTATTTTTCACAAAATTAGTTTTTTTTGTGATATATCCAAAAGTTACAAATTCTTGTCAATCGATTTGGTAAATTACGTGACTTAAAACGCATAATTTACAAATGAGTTAGTCCATATTTCCGATAGTAACCGACACAATGTTTCAATTGGGTCATATTCAAATTTCATGTTGCATTATTTAGAACAATCTAAAAAATATAAATTTGTGTTATTTTATTAGAGGCATAAAAACTTTCTTTCGGCAAAACATTTTGTGCTAATTTATACCGAATTGAATAAGTTTTATTTTTAGAATAGGTCGAATCAAATATCAACCGTTTTATCGGGACGAGCCGGGCTATTTGAATTTAAAGAATACGATAGATGACATCGAAAATTGCGTTAATTACTGGAATCACCGGGCAAGACGGCTCGTACCTGGCAGAGTTTTTATTGGAAAAAGGCTATGAGGTACATGGTATATTGAGACGTTCTTCATTGTTTAACACCAGCCGTATAGAGCATTTGTATTTCGACGAGTGGATCAAGGATGTACATCAACAACGTAAAATCGAGTTGCATTATGGTGATAT
>JBIKYP010000061.1:0-13649 GCA_044355195.1 Crocinitomicaceae bacterium
CCTGTTGCTGCATTCAATTCTATTGCTGTATGTGAGGGGTTGACCACTAATTTCACCAACCAGTCCTCTGTATCGAGTTCGGCTACAAACAATACGATTACTGCATATGAATGGAATTTCGATGGACTAAGCAACAGTTCGCAGGCGACCCCTTCGTTTACTTTCCCTTCAGAAGGAATTTATCCATCGACACTGACGGTAACTACAAATAACGGCTGTAAGGACACGGTAACCAATGACGCCGTTCTATATCCTCTTCCCGTTGCGAAATTCTCAGCTAATGCCGTTTGTGAGGGCTTGTCCAATGTTTTCACTGATCAATCAACCGTAACAAGTGCAAATACCACACCCAACTCTATTACCTCCTGGAGTTATGCTTTTGGGGATAGTCAATCCTCAAACCTTCAAAATCCTGCACACACGTATTCTTCAGAAAAAATCTATGATGCCATTCTTACCGTTGTTTCTAATCGCGGGTGCTCCGATACTGCACATTCCTCGGTGACCGTTTATCCAATTCCTATAGCACAATTCAGCTCTACTGCCGTATGTGAAAATGAAAGTAATTCGTTTACTGATCTTTCTTCAGTCTCCTCGGTAAACTCATCCAATTCCTTAACCTCCTGGACATGGGATTTCGGTGACGGAGCGTCTTCAACACTTCAAAATACCACACACACCTATCCGAATGACGGTTTATTCAACGCAACTTTAACGGTAACCTCAAGTAACAACTGTCAGGACACTGCCGTTAGAAAAGTAGATGTCTATCCTTTACCCGAAGTAGATTTCGATGTAAATGCTGTTTGCGAATATTTTGCGAATACCTTCGTTAACAATTCATTTGTAGACAACAGTTTAACTTCCAATTCAATCGTTTCAAATGCATGGAAATTTGGAGACGGAACAACTTCTTCTGCCAAATCTCCCGGACACACTTACCCGAGTAACGGGACCTATTCCGCCAATTTATTAGTCACTACAAATCATAGTTGTAAAGATTCTTTGATTAAGCCCGTGGAAGTTTACCCTAAACCCGTGGCTTCATTCTCAGGAGTCAACCTTTATGGGTGTACCCCTCTTTGTCCTAAAATTTCCTCTACATCGACTGTTTCAGCTCCATCAGTTGTCGACACCTTCGAATGGACTTATACTGATGGAACAACGGCAGATAGGTCGGTTGTGGATCATTGTTTTGAAAATAATACAAATCAAACGCAATACTATGGTATCAATCTTATTACAACCACTGATAGGGGTTGTAAAGACACAGCAAATGCCGTTGACTACATACATGTTTATCACAATCCAATTGCTGATTTTGATTTTCAACCAAAAAATGCGGACATTATACATTCAAACATCAAATTCGAAAATCTAAGTCTACACGCAAACGCTTATGATTGGGCATTTGGCAACTTTGAAACATCTCCCCACTTTGAACCTTCAATTGATTTTCCGGCAATCGCGGGTGAACATATAGTTCGCCTCATTGCCACTACTCTCAACGGATGCTCAGATACTACCGTCAAAAAAGTGTTCTTGGAGGATAGGTTAATTTTCTATGTCCCCAACACATTTACCCCCGATCTCAATGCTTTGAATGAGGTATTCTCTCCGGTGTTTTATTCCGGATTCGACCCTTATCATTATAAATTGCTTGTTTTCAATCGTTGGGGAGAAATACTTTTTGAGTCGAACAATGCAAGCGTGGGTTGGAAAGGAACGTATAACGGTGATATCGTTCAATCCGGAACATACACCTGGAAGATTAATTATAAAATGTCAGATTCTGCTGAGACACAAATTGCAATAGGTCACGTAAATGTGATCAGGTAAAAGAATTCCTTCAATGTAATGCAACATTTTCTCTTAAACAGATGCAATAAAACATCTTCCATTGAATCGTGACGTATAGAATTTGTTGGTAAATTTGCCCCTCACGATTTTAATTAAAAAGATGAAGCAACTAAAAATTTCTCTTTTAGCCTTATTGGTTCTGGTTAGTTCGTTTGCGAGGGCAGACGAAGGAATGTGGTTCCTGATGTTTATTGATAGGCTAAACCACAGAGACATGCAAAAAATGGGTCTGCAGTTAACAGCAGAAGAGATTTACTCTGTCAATCACCATTCACTTAAAGACGCAATCGTACAATTCAATGGAGGATGCACGGCAGAGGTGATTTCAAAAGACGGACTAATACTCACTAATCACCATTGTGGATATGATGCCATTGCTGAACTCTCCTCTCCCGCTAACAACTATCTAAAAAATGGATTCTGGGCTTCAACTCACAAAGATGAACTTAAGCCAAAAAGTCTGTATGTACGATTTTTCATTCGCATGGATGATGTTTCTAAGAGAATTCTCAGCAAGGTGAATCCCGGAATGACCGAGACAGAGCGTGAAAAATCAATCAATGCCGAAGTTTCGTTAATCGAAAAAGAGAATAATGAGGGCGGTAAATATACCGTTTCAGTGCGTTCATTCTTCCAAGGAAATGAATTCTATTATTTTGTTTATCAAGATTTTAAAGATGTGAGGCTAGTAGGTACACCTTCTGAGAGCATTGGAAAATATGGGGGCGACACAGATAACTGGGAATGGCCGAGACACACAGGAGACTTTTCCATGTTTCGTATTTATTCTGATGGCAATGGCAATCCCGCAGAGTATTCAACCAGCAATGTACCTCTCAAAGCCATAAAACATTTATCTGTAAATCTAAAAGGTGTTCAAGAAAACGATTTCGCGATGATTCTAGGCTATCCGGGAAGAACAAACAGATGGATGCCTGCTGGAGGAATAGAACAAAACGTAAAGTATGCTTACCCCGCCTGGGTTGAAGGTTCAAAAACAGGGATGGATCAAATGAAAAAATATATGGACCAAAGTGAAGCCATAAACCTTATTTACGCCTCTAAATATGCCGGAGTAGCAAACTATTGGAAAAATCGTCAGGGAATGATTGATGCATTGACGAAGTTTCAAACGGCTAAATCCAAGGCAGAACAAGAGGCTAAATTCAACAAGTGGGCGAATAAAGATGAAAACAAAGCGAAGTATGGCAATGTGGTTGCGACTATCAATAACTATTACAAACTCACAAATGAGAAATCGCGTCAAGACAATTACCTGCAACAGTTACTTAGAACCTCAGCCTATGGAACGATTGCACGTACGTTAGGAAAACAATTGAGTTCTTACTCAACAGCAAGTACTGAGGAACGCGCTAAAATGCGTCCGGATCTGGAAGCTGGAATTAAAGCCTTTTTCGAAGAACTTTATATTCCTGCAGAGAAGGATATCCTGAAAGCTCAATTATCGTTGTATGCTACTAAATCCGTGGGATATGAAATCGCTCCAAGTGTTAAGAAAATTGGTGCTGACTATGATAAATATGTCAATTCACTATTTGCATTGAGCCTGTTTGCTTCTGAAGAAAAACTTTTGGCGTTCTTGGATCTTCCATATGAAGGAATGATTACGAATGATCCAATGTATGTTCTTTCAAACGATTTAATCACCCATCTAGGATCGAAGTCGGACGAAATTGCAAAAGCTCAAAATGATTTTCAGGCTTCTTTCCGATTGCTTGTGGAAGGATTGAGAGAATCCAACCTCGCTCCTATTAAATATCCGGATGCCAATTCCACGTTACGTTTGACGTATGGAAAGGTTCGTTCACTTCCTGCTGATAAACGAAATGATGCAAAGGTTAACTTCTATACGACCATAGATGGATTAGTTAAAAAATACAAGGCGGGTGACAAAGAATTTGATCTTCCTTTACGAATGCTCGAGATGCACAAGAATAAGGATTATGGTCGATATGCAGACAAGAAAGGATTTATGCCGGTATGCTTCCTAACGGACAATGACATCACGGGAGGAAACTCCGGTTCACCTGTACTTAATGGGAAAGGAGAATTAATAGGACTTGCATTTGATGGAAACATCGAAGCAATGGCTGGTGATGTGATCTTCGACAAAAAACTACAACGTACAATTAATGTGGATATCCGCTATGTTCTTTGGTTAATCGACAAATTCTCGGGTGCCTCCCATATAGTTAACGAAATGGATATTGTGAAATAAAATCTCACTTACTCTTTTTGAAAGGCTTCTCACAATGAGGGGCCTTTTTTTTAATCGAATCATAGCGTCTTCGTAACGTTGCTTTAATAATTCAGCGTTTTATTTGTAAGCAAAAACAGGATTATGGAAAAGACAATCTCTCTCGAACAAGCAGAAATGGATCTTATCTATTATTTGGAAATGGGTGACCTCTTTGGATCACAAGGAAAAGGTCAAGAGGCTCTTGATTTTTATATGCAAGGCTTTAAGCGAGCAAAAGACGCACAAGATAAGGCGAGGATACAGCAATTTTCTAATTTGATTTACGCTTATATTTAACACAAAAAAGAGTCTCCAAGAGCGACATTTAATCCTTGTGCAGCTGTTTAATTGTACACGTTATTTTGCGTTCTTCTTGAAAAAAGCTTCCGCCTGCTTATCCAATGGATCAAGTTCCTTTACAATATTCCAGTATGTTTTTGCCAAATCCACATTTTTCTCGGTAGAGTTTACATAATAGTCTCCAAGGTACTTGGCCGCCTCTATAACTAATGGCTTATTGTTCTTTGAAGTGCGCTCCTCAGGCTTCACAAGTTCAATTACTTTTTCTAAATATGGCTTGGCTAACCATTTTTCTTTGTTGGGATCAAAGGAGTAAGCGCATCTAGCACGATAATAAGCAGCAGGATAATAAGAAGGAGACAATGCTAAAACAGAGGCATATGCTGTATCCGCTTTAATATAATCCTTTGGACCTTTGAAATAGGAGTTGCCTAATTCAAAATATTCTGTTGCCGTTAAAGGACCGGATAGGCTCTTTGCCTCATAAATCGCTATTACTTTATCGTACTTCCTTTGTTTCGAGTAAAGCTTGGCGATATCCGGAGCCAATTCTTTGGCGGCCTCTTCGTTCAATGCAGAAGCCTTTTCAAGCTCAATAATTGCCAATGAATCACTTCCTGATTTTGAAAGGATTAAACCACGGTATTTATAGTCCTTGAAGATTACTTTATCAGAAGGTGCCATCTGGAAGAATCGATCTGAAGCAGCTAATCCCTTTTTGGCGAAATCCGCATCTTTTCCACATTCATAGTACGAATAGGTCAGCATTCGTTCCATGTAAAAGTTATTGAAACCCTTATCTTGTAATCCTTCGATCTCGGGTATAACTTCGCAATATTGCTTTCCGGAATACATAGCTGTAGCAAAACGATAACGTGCATCATCACTGTTGTTCATTTCAAGGTATTTTTTCCAGTTTTCGATGGCTTTCGCATTTTGTTTGAATAGCATATTCAATTCAGCATTCTCACGATAAGCAGGAGCGTAGGTAGCATCCACCGCTTTAGCTTCCTGATAGTATTTATTCGCTTCTTCAAAATTCTGAGCACGCTGATATAGTTTTGCAATTCGTACGATACCTCTTGGTGATTTTGGATTGATTTCCAATACTTTTTTGTAACTTACGATAGCAGGACTGCCATTGGTCGGTGTTTTCTCAAGTAATGCATCTCCCAGCAAAAGATGACCATCCTCATTTTTAGAATCCAATTTAGTAGCTGTTTGCAAGAGTGCAATAGCCTCGTCCAAACTTTTGTTTTCGGATTCGATATAAGTCTCAGCGATCGCCCGCATCACTTCAGCGTTTTTGTTTTTAGTCGAGGTCAGTGCCTTAGTAAATTCTACTTTGGCTGCCTCTTTATTTCCTAATATCCAAAGCATTTTGCCCTTTGCTACGGCTGACATTGGTGAAATCAGATCTTTTTCAGAGCCAGCTTTCCAGATCATCATAGCCGAGTCTTTCTCTCCCCACTCGTAATAGTTCTCACCGAAGTAAAAATAATTTACACCCGTAGGTTCCTTGGCTACCAAAGCTTTAAATTCAGAAGAAGCTTCAGAAAAACGCTCATTGTCTGTTTTGTATACGACATCTTTAAGCGTTTGAGCCTGCAATCCTGTACAAAGAAGCGTGGCATATAATGCAATTTTTTTCATTTCAATATCTATTATTTATTTCTCTTTTTGGCACTATCAATTGTCTTGCCAAAATTAAGATTAGTATTAAATTGTGAGCTACTAAAAGAATAATTAATCCCCAATTAAAAGTAAAAATTCAGACATCTCAACTTACCGGGTATTGATTTGAATTAATCGAACCGGAGCTGTTGCAGGAACCAAAGCCGATTTAGTAATGATGGTTTGACCCTTCTCCCCTGTCATAAAAAGAACAAATCCGGTGTGTATTCCTGAACGTTTGCCCTTATTTATCATCCAGATCTCACGCCGCATAGGATATTCTCGTGTGTAGATCAAACCGGCATAAGGCTTAAAGAAAGGCTTGCTTTTCGATTCTGCTAAACTCATTACTTTCAAACCTTTCACAAAATCCTTAACATCGAAATCATCCTGATCACTAATCCAGTTCAGACCGATCACGCCTAATGCACTCTTATTCTTTTTAACATAAGCTATCACTTCAGCGTTAGATTTTACAGCAAAAATATTAGCCGGAAGATTATTCTGTCCAACCAGTTGACGCAAATAATTAAAATTTGCCGAATTTACCTGATCATAAACAACATTGATCTTTGATTTCAATCCCGGCCAAACGCTATCTTTCCCCATAATGATTGATTTTAATCGATCTAAGGTAATGGCTGAATCCGGATTTTCAGGATGAACGATCAACGTAACCGCATCAAAAGCAATCCGATCGCTTCTTACTTCTACATTTTTCTTTCGCAAAATAGCCTTTTCTGCGTCTGTAAAATCTCTGGAAATACAGATGGTTTTCACCTTATCCGAAAAGAAATCATTGATAATATCTCCTTCTGCCATATATTTAGGAAGAACATCTGCATGTGGGAATTGACTTTCGAAGGTGTAAATACTGGTCTCAAATAAAGGTTTGAACGACTCATCAATCAATATAGTGGCTTTTCCCCTACCATGAGTATCAGATTCATAACCCAAATGACGTTCATTGGATTGACAGGAAAATACACCAAGCATCAATGCCGGTATGACAAAAACTGATAAGATATTATTCATTTGTAGAAATATTAATTTTTCTTAAGGAAAGTATACAATCTGTAGGATCTATATCCAGCATATAACCCCAATATCAATGAGAACAACATTCTTTTTTGTCCATGCATATTTTCCTTCAGTAAATCCGTGAACAGCATGAAGTAAAGCATTACCACACACATTAAGATCATAAAACCACTCATGATCACTGTAAAATTCCTAAACCACATTTCTTTAAATAAAAAATCCCCGAAAGAGTGCTCTATCGGGGATCTGTAATTCTGTTTAAATTATTCTAACGCGAAGTTGATCGGTAATCTGTAAAGTGTTGAAACACTTTTTCCATTGACCTTACCAGCCTTCCATCCCGGCATCATCCTTACTACGCGTACAGCTTCTTTGTCACATTCAGGACATCCTGCTATTCCGCGCTCTACCTGCACACCACTAACTGAACCATCTCCCTTGACAACAAATTTCACATAACACTTACCTTGAATGTTATTTTCAATTGCAACTTGAGGATAATTAAAGTTTTTCTGAATGAAGGCCATCATTGAGGCATATCCACCAGGGAACTCAGGGTCCTCATCTACATAAGTATAAATCTCCGGTTCCTTCTCTTCTACTTCTTTACTACCAGTTTCCTCAGGCTGAACATCCCAATTCGGCTCATCAGTACCTTCATTCGTTTCAGTGGATGCCTTAGTATCATCCATGTCCTCCTGAATAGGAATCTGATCTTCCACAGGAATATCCACAACAACTGGAGGGGTAAATGCCACTGTTTTTTCCATTGGTGGTGGCGGTTCTTCCGGTGGAGGCGGAGGAACATCTTCTTCCACAGGAGGAGCCTGAACAGTAAACTGAGATGTATCCACCGGTGGAGGCGCAAGTTTCTCTTCAGGAAGATTCTTGATCACAATATAGGTACCGTAGGTAAGCCCAATTACTGCGAGCAAAGAGAACATGATCAGCATCAAGCGCTTATCATATTCGGTACGTAAAATATACGCCCCATATTCGCGGTTACGTCTCTCAAAAACAATGTCGTTTCGAATGTCTGACGTAACCTGTTGCCAACTCCTTGCAGAAAAGTAATCATACAAGGTGATTAAGGCAACAAGTCCGATTATTGCTAAAATTACCGCCATGTTATTTCACTTTTTCTTTAACAAGTTCAAGCTCACTCGCAAGAATGTCCACCGGAGCGATTACACCTATCTCTGCGATTTTCAACTCATCGATTAAGTCGATGAAATTCTTACATGTAGCTTTGTCATCCGTCTTTACAAGAACTTTAAGCGACTCAGGATCTTTTTTGAAATCAATTAACATACGCAGATATGTGCTATCTTGAATCTGTTTCACTTTAAGTTTCTTATCTAGTCCTTCCTTACCCTTCAAAACATATGAATTTCGGTCAGCTAATAGTTTTCTTACACCTTTAGCACTGAAGTCAGTTTCTTCCAGAACGGTTGGACCATTAGGACCTGGCGCACTTTTAGGATAGTACTGACCGGAATAGTAGAAGATTTTGTCTTCAGAAAGTAAAAAGGTGATCGCGTTATTAATCTTTGGCTGCTCTTCCGGAACGATATCCTCCGGCTTTGCAGGATAGACCAAACTCATCACTTTTGGCTTACTGAATGTTGAGGTAAGTACGAAGAACGTAAGCAATAGGAACGCAAGGTCAACCATAGGTGTCATATCGACACGTGTGGAACTCTTCTTGGCTCTTTTCTTGCCTTTGTCGTGGCCACCGCCACCGCCTTCTGCAATTTCTGCCATAACTTACAATTTTACAATGGAGCCACCTCCATCGAGGTAATGAAATTCAAATTATTCAAATCCAAGTCTCTGAATACGTTAATCACATTTTGAGCATGAACATATAATGCTTTATTGTCTACTCTTAATGTGAATTTAGGCTTAAAATCGTTAGGATCTGGTGAATCCCCTTTCATTTTGGCCTCTTCGTATGCAGTTCTACCGGAATTAAGTGCTGCAATATTTCCGAAATAAACCCAATCTTTAAATTGGTTATTGGTAGAGTCTAGCGGAATACCTTTTGTATTCAGATTCTTTCTGGCCTCCGCAGGCATATCGATGTATGCCGGAAGTTCCTGCATTGTACATCCAAAACTGGACATGAAGGTGAATTTGCTGATCTGTTCTTCGGAAAAACCAACTTTATATTTCGCCGCCATGTTCATTAGCAGTTCTCTTCTACCCTCGGGATCCGACATGTTGAAGAACACACGCCCGCCTCTGTCAATTGTCACAAGCACCACATTCTCGGGAATAATCTTGTCACTGATACTGGACGGAACATCTACTTCTACCGGTTCACTGGAACGGAAAGACGCTGCAAGCATGAAGAAAGTCACAAGCAGGAAGGCCAAATCCACCATCGGCGTCATGTCGATGGAAGGAGAGCTCTTAGGCATTTTAATCTTTGGCATTTTCCTTCTTTTAAATGGTGAGCAACTTTCTCAATTATTTATTGGATGAAGAAAAATCTTGAACGATAGTAAACGAAGCTTCATCAATGCTATAGGTCATCCCATCAATCTTGGTTGAGAAGAAATTATACATAATAATCGCTATTGTTGAACCAGCAATACCGAAGAAAGTATTGATCAAGGCTTCAGAGATACCCGTAGCAAGCTGAGCGGTATCCGGAGCACCATGACTCATCGCGGCAAACGAACGAATCATCCCCATTACCGTACCGATCAGACCGATCAACGTTGCAACAGAAGCACATGTTGAAAGGATCACCAAATTTTTAGATAGCATTGGCAATTCGAGAGAAGTAGCTTCTTCCAACTCTTTTTTAAGCGCTTCAACCTTCTGCTCTTTATTCATCTCAGTATCCCCCTTGATATGATCATACTTTTCCAATCCTGCACGAACAACATTGGCAAGAGAGCCTCTCTGTGAATCACACTCTTCAATGGCGGAAGTAATTTCTTTATTTTCCAGATAACCTTTAATTTTTTCTACAAACAGATTAACTCGGCCTTTTCCTGCTGCCTTCGCTAAAGTCACGAAACGTTCAACGGAAAAAATGATTATAATGATGTTAATAGCAACAAGAATAGGCACAATGAATCCTCCCTTATAAATTGTTCCCATTAAATTTCCTTCCAATGGCTCACCAGATGGATCTCTATCCACGAAGTTGCCCGGATTACCGAAAATGTACTTGTAAATGATAACCCCTGCAATGAGGGAAATAACAATGGCTAGAACTGCCATAAGGGATGAAAAACCACCCGATGTTTTCTTGTTACTCATAACTTAAGATTTAATGTTTATACCTATTAATTTTAAATAGAGGCCAAAATTAAGAAAAACTTTTCAAAAGCAAAAAACCTCCTTTGTTACGTTATTATTATTTTTTTTGTTTGGCTATTCCTCAAGACAAAATGTAGAATCAGAAAGTTAAAGATTTGAAAGGAAAGCCATCGTGTCTATCCCGTCAGCATAGTCACTAAGCAACGGTGATTGAGCTTCTCCAAAATCCAAGTACTCCTTCCCGATAACAATTTGAATCCTTTCCATATGAAGTTCTAAATAAGTGGCTACTTCAGAAGTTTGTTGATAACGGTGATAGTTCAGCACACTAAGGGGACTAAAAAGTTCTTCAGACTCCCTCAATAAAACAAAGTTATTATCCAGAAGATTGATCTTATTAAGAAGGTAAATTGACTTATTGTAGTTATAATTATTAGCGTATTTGTGATGATTTCCAACAGCTGCAAAAGGGACAATGGCCTCAAAAAAAAGGTTCAAATCATAATCTGATGGAATAATTAAATGAGATACATTTCGGCAGCCCAGCCCGAAATAATCAAACACATCATGACCCAAACGATTCAATTCTTCTTTTGTTTCTGTTCCATTCAATACTGCAACAGATGTCCTGTTTTTTCTAAAAATGTGAGGATATTTTACGAAATAACTTTCAAAGTAGACAGAAGTATTGTCACTTCCGGTCGCTATTACGGCATCAACTTCTCCAATAACCCCGGGGGTAAAGCAAAAATGTGCAGAAAGTTCAGGCTCGAATTTCAATACTATTTTAGAAAGTTCCGGAAGAAGTTGTTTGTCATCTGAACTCAATTTGACCACACAAAAATGACCGCTAATCAGGACGCATAGGAAGTCATTAAACCCAACCAATGGTATGTTTCCTGCCATAATAGCGGCAACTCTTTTTGGATTATCGGAATAACCGTAAGCATTACACCAACTTCTCAAAGATTCTTGAGTTAATTGATTTGCGATAGATCGCAATGACAATCTTACATTTTGCTCAGTGAACCAGCCATTTAATGACTTCTGATCACAAACTAAACGATCAAAGGAAAGGTATTCCTCTTTTGTCAGTCCGATACTGAATCCGGGCCACTCCTCGCCATTACCAATGGACTGCATAACTTTACCCAATGAGGCAAATGCGTTTATTATTCGTTCCTGATTCATTTTGTAAAATTAAGATCAATTGGGGTATCAATAGAATTTTTAAAAGATTTGAACAAATTGTCTGATTCTCGGTTTGTATATTTGCATTCTAACATTTTAACAGACGACGTCATGGCGATAATGATTACCGATGAATGTATCAATTGTGGAGCTTGTGAACCCGAATGCCCAAACAATGCTATTTATGAAGGAGGGGCCGAATGGCGTTATTCGGACGGTACTTCTTTAAAGGGAATGATCACTACCCTAAACGGAGATGAATTAGTGGCAGACGAGGTACACGAACCGATAAACATGGATGTCTATTATATCACTCACGACAAATGCACCGAATGCGTAGGCTTCCATGACGAGCCTCAGTGCGCTGCCGTATGTCCTGTAGATTGTTGTGTAGACGACCCTGACTATCGTGAATCAGAAGATGAATTACTCGCTAAGAAGGATTTTCTTCACTTGTAGTTTATTTTTGATCTTTAACAGGTTTTATACCCTCGTTGCTTGAAGTTTTTATGCTGGGTATTCACATATACCATATTTGTTATTAGATTTGTGAGGGGTAAGTCTCGTACGACCAGCTCCCTCTGACTCCTCCAGGACGGGAACGTAGCAAAGGTAAGAGGTTGTAGCGGTGCGATATGAGTAGCTTACCCCTCTTTTTTTTTACCCAATTCAGGATTCAGGATTTACTTCGCACCTACTGAGTGTGCATGTAGTGTCTTCTTCAGGGTTCTGTTTCGCCCTTCGCCCTTCGAGTTTCCTCAGGGCTCGGTACTCACATTTATAGTATTGAGTTTTTATTTTAGAACCTTCAGGATGTTCATAATTCGTGAAGAAGTTAATTGACTGCAAAACCATGCTTTCCGACAAGACGATGTACTTTTGCAAAAAAAACACTATGAAATTCTTTATCGACACGGCAAATCTAAATGATATAAAGGAAGCAAATGACCTTGGGATACTTGACGGGGTAACTACAAATCCATCGTTAATGGCCAAAGAGGGTATTTCAGGTGAAAAAAACATATTAAATCATTATGTCGCTATTTGTAATATCGTTGACGGTCCGGTGAGTGCGGAAGTAATCTCAACGGATTTTGAAGGAATGGTCATAGAAGGAGAGCGATTGGCTGCCTTGCACAAGAACATAGTGGTAAAAATCCCAATGATTCCGGAAGGAATTAAAGCAATTAAATATTTCTCCGGGAAAGGAATCAAAACAAATTGTACACTCGTTTTCTCTGCAGGTCAGGCGCTTTTGGCTGCAAAGGCAGGTGCCACCTATATATCCCCTTTTCTCGGGCGATTGGACGACGTGTCAACCAATGGATTAGACCTAATCGCGCAAATAAGAACGATTTATGACAACTATTCATTTGAAACTAAAATTCTCTCGGCGTCTGTTCGACATCCAATGCATATCATTCATTGTGCAGAAATCGGTTCAGATGTAATGACCGGACCATTGAGCGCCATTAAAGCACTTGCAAAACACCCGTTAACTGACCTAGGCCTACAACAATTTCTAGCTGATCATGCTAAAGGTAACAAGTGATAATGTACAAAAATGCGCCTGGGTCAATTACACCATTAAGGTGACGATTGAAAGTAACCCAGCCAAGAACAGCTAAGGTTTACCCGTCGTAAAGGTCGGTTGTGGCAGGCTGTGACTTGTAGCGCACAAGGCATGAAACTTATTTACCAAGGAATTTTGCAGTAACAAGCATACGATTGCACCAAATACCGGTTTTAAAAGGTATAGGACTTTTTTTCCTTGAAAAACAAATAACATGTCCCGAAAAAACAAGCTATACAGAAGATTTATAGCTTCTTTTCAAAAAGTTTCGGATGAATGTGTTGCTACTATAAGAAATTAGTAGTATACTTGTTTCAGTTCAATATGTATATTCTAAACTATACTATACATGAAAAGAAAAATCTTTACCGGTATATGTATAATTATACCATTTCTATCACAAGCGCAAACAAATTTTGTGACTAGGTGGAATTTAGCAAACACTGGCACAGCGGGAAATAACTCCATCACTTT
>JBIKYP010000062.1:0-13597 GCA_044355195.1 Crocinitomicaceae bacterium
ATCAGCCGTCCAATTTTTTGAGATGTCATCTTGTGTATTCGCTAACTTAATTCGACTTTCTTTTGAGGTAAAGGTGAAAGAGCTTGTTAAAGTTGTCTGTGTAAATCGTCCAATTTTTCCTGTAGATGCAAGCGCATAGGTTTTTAAGGTCTGTCCTGAATTTAGGTTCCAATCATAAGGACTAAGCGTTGAAACGGCAACTATATTTATCCAACTCAATGGACTGATTCTCAGATTAAAATTCAGATCTGATAAATTCATTGAATCTTTATTGAAATCGTACATTCCTGTTACTGACAATAAATCAACAATCCTTGTTTTTTTGAAACCTGTAAGGGTGTCTTTGTCCGATTTTCGTTTGATTTCGAAGGTGTTATTGAAACCGAAAGTAATCATAGAAGCGGTTTTAGATCCACTTCCTGTATACACGCTTCTTTCAAACGGAGAGTAAGTTAAAGTAGTCTGATTTACACCTGCATTTGCTGTTATCAACGAATTTAATTGAGGCACATATCTGTATCCGAAAGATGGAGTTAAAATATGTCTTAAAATAGTCTTTTTCTTACCTGCGAATTTGTAATACGAATAAAGCAAGGTAGTCAGTTGGAAATTTGCGGTGAGTTCATGAAGCATTCCTGTTTGTTGCAAAGTATCCGCTTGTGAACTGTTATTGGAGCTGTTGTATGTTTTTCTAATTTGCTGAAAATTCAATTTATTGGTGTAGGAAAGGTTAGGGTTGATTTTAATGGTGTTTTTGAAGAAAGAAAATGTCGTTTGAATAACCACATTTTGGTAAAAACCGTTCATAAATTGATTCGAAATAGAACGTAGGTCACCTTTGGCCAGCAGTGAATCCGAAAAGCTGGAGCGGTTTGTCCCTTCGAGATTGTAGGACATCCCTAAACGCGATAAAAATTGTAATTTCTGATTATTTGCACGAATAAATGGTTTGAAGGGAAAAAATCTGGTCACGTTCAGGTTGAATATAGGTGAAGTGAGTGCCACATTTTTTGATAAAGAGTTTTGTCTAACGGAAAGTTTCATTCCCGTTGAAATTGGTTTGCCCGGGAATAATCTGGCAAGAGCAATGTCTGAGTTAAAACTGTTGTCAAAATATTGAGCGTTGAGGGGATCAAGGTTGTTTTTGGATGTGTTGTCAGAAATGAAATTCACGTTGGAACTAAAATTCCAGTAGGGGTTTGATTTAAGTTCTTTTTGGTGAACCCAACTAATGCTTAATTTATTGTTCTTAACATTCATTGGGAAACCATTCTTAAATTGCTGAAACCCCAGATCCAAACTTCCTTTGAAACCATACCGTTTGAAGTAGTCGGTGTGATTTCGTAATCCCCAGCTACCACGAGAATATAAATTGGCGTAAACAATATTTTGGAGATAGTCATTGACAGGCAAGTAATATCCAAGGTTTTGGAAACCAAAACCGTATGCTGATGCCGGGGTAAACTCAGGAAAGAGAATTCCTTGATTTCGTTTTTTTTGCTGGGGGATAACTGAAAAGGGCAAACCAAGGGGAGTTGGAACACCTTTAATCCAAAGGTTGAGAGGTCCTGTAACTATACGTTTTTCAGGTATAAATACGGCTTTTGAAAGCTGGAAATGGTAATGTGGTTCAGCAAGGTTGCAAGTGGTAAATCGCCCATTTCTAAAATGAATATCATCGTTTGCTTGCTTTTTTGCTATCCCCATGTATAGATAAGTTTCATCCTGCTGAACTGCCATTTCTTCGATATATCCTTTTTTCGTATCAAAATTGTATCGTATCGAGTTCGCTCGTATTTCTTCGGTTCCATCAGAAAAAAATGGAAGGTTCATTCGATTACTGTCCTTATCCAATTCATAAGTTGCAAATACCTCCTTGTTTTCTAAATCAATCATGAGGTAACCGGCCTTAAGATTCAAGTCATCTGTCTTAAGTTTGGCATCTCCGTAGAGATGGACCTGCTTTTTTCGAAGATCTTTATAAATCGAATCCTTTGCGTTATAAGTAATGATCTGGTCGAAAGCGTTATCGTTCAAGAATAGCGTGTCCTTAGTTTGCGCATAAGAGCCGTTGTAACTGAACATTATTAACAACGTTTCGAGAATAAGTATCGCTATGGTAAGATTTTTGGTCAGAAATGGGGTTTTATTTTTGTGCTGAATGCCTTGATAAGCATGCAAAACTATTAAAATTAGCTGTTTTAGAATGAAAAGTTTGAAGAGATATTATGGTGCACTAGTGCGAATGTCGTGTTCATTAATTTTTGTATCGGGCCATTTATCAGCTCAAAATCAATTGGTTGACAGACCTGTCCTTAAGACAATAGTAATTGATGCGGGACATGGTGGGAAAGATCCGGGTTGTCACGGTGCCGCTGCGAATGAGAAAACAGTTTGTCTTTCAATTGCGCTGAAATTAGGAGCCTTAATTAAATCGAAATATCCTGAAATTAAGGTCATCTACACTCGTGATAGAGATGTATTTGTGGAATTAAATGAAAGAGCAAGTATTGCTAACCGGTCCAAGGCAGACCTGTTTATTTGTATTCATGCGAATTCTGCGAGTCCGGCAGCTTACGGATCTGAGACGTATGTTTTGGGACTTCACAGAACTGAATCTCAAAAGCACGTAGCCGAGCGTGAAAACTCAACTATATTTTTGGAGGATGACAACGGAGCGAAATACAACAGCTTCGATATGTCTCCGGATGCCATCATAGCTCGCCAGTTACAGCTTTCCGTATTTTTGGATCAATCCATCAATTTTGCAGATAAACTGCAAAAGGAATTCAGGAAATTGGAGCGTTATGATCGTGGGGTCAAACAAGCTGGCTTTCTTGTGCTTTACAAGACAACGATGCCAAGTGTGTTAATTGAAACAGGCTTTTTAACCAATCCCTCGGAGGAGAAATTCTTAGGTGATTCTATCGGGCAGCGGAAGATGGCCAATTCAATGTTTACTGCTTTTGAAAATTACAAAAATGAAATGGAGGGTGTTCTTGTAAAGGCTGAATCTGTTCCAAATGAACCTAGATCAGTATCTGATACTGCTAATAAAATTGACGAGGAAGTTGTATTCCGCGTGCAAATTGAAACATCTGAAAAAAAGATCTATTCCAATTCTGACAAATTTAAGGGGCTTGAAGTGTTTGAATATGTTCAGGATAATTTATTTAAATATGCCGTAGGAAGCTTTGTGAATGATTTTTGCGCGGCAAATAATTACAAGAATGAGTTGCGTGAACAAGGTTTTCAACACGCTTTTGTGGTTGCCCTCCAAAACGGACAACGAATTAATTTGGAAAAAGCTATTAAATTAGCAAAAAAATAAATTTTGAAGATCTCAAAGGAGTTAAAAGCGGGTGTCATAGCGATTATTTCTATCGCTTTGTTGGTTTTTGGGATCAACTTTTTGAAGGGGAACAGCTTTTTTGGGGGGGATGATATATATTACGCTTATTTTTCGAACTCCGGTCAGCTTGCTACAGCTTCAAACGTTACACTAAACGGCGTAATAGTTGGAAAGGTACTGGACGTGGAATACGTTCCCAAAAATCCGGCTGGGCGAAAAGTGAAAGTTACGTTCACCATCCAAAATCATAAAGTTAAGTTACCGGTAGGATCTGAGGTTGAAATAGGATCATTAGATCTATTTAACAAAGGAATGATTATTACTGTTGGTTCTGATCTTTCAAAGGGGTATTTAAAACCTGGATCTGTATTATCCGGCAAGGTGGCTGTGGATATGATATCGCAGGTGAAGTCATATGCAGATCCAATATCTCAAAAAGTTCAAGCTATGATGACCTCCATTGATAAGATGGTAACCTCCGTGACCTCATTTTGGGATGCTACAGCAACCTCAGAAATTGAAAAAAGTATGAAGGAGGTTAAAATTGCAATTGAGCGTATTGGAAATGTGGCGAAAGAAATTGAGTTATTGGTAGGAGAGGAGCGAATAAAATTTGCTAAAATCATGAATAATGTAGAGAGTATTACCTCAAATTTAAAGCGGAGCAATGAGGAAGTGAACTCCATCGTAGGAAACGTGAAGAAAATAACCGATGATATGGTTACCTCCGATTTTAAAGGTGTTATTGCCAAGTCTTCTGAAACATTGAAAACGTTTAATGAATTGCTTTTGAAAGCTAAAAATGGAGATGGTTCGCTTGGCAAACTTATAGGAGACGATAAATTATACCTGCAGTTGGTGAACACCAATAACGATCTTCAGGAACTTGTTGGAGACATCAAAGTTCACCCGGAACGCTACATTCATTTTTCCTTGTTTGGAACAAAGACGAAGGGAGTCCCTCTCAGTTCCACGGAAGAGGAGAAATTGCATCAACTACTTGACTCATCATTAACAAATTAGCAAGCTTATGGTTTCTGTACTAATTTTTGCCTTGTTACTTTTTGCAGGAACGGGGTGGTTTGTTTTCAATGCCTTGAAAATTAGATCGAATATTTTGCTCGGTCGTCCCACTGATCGTTCGGATCGTTCCTCTGAACGATTGAAAACCATGATTTTGGTGGCATTTGGTCAAAAGAAAATGTTTTCAAGACCCATTCCGGCTTTGTTGCATTTATTGATATACCTGGCTTTTGTCATTACACAGATAGAATTGATCGAAATAGTAGCCGACGGATTATCAGGTGGACATCGCACCTTTATGACTTCCCTTGGTCAATTTTATACGTTTATGATCAGTTTTATAGAAATACTCTCTCTTGGGGCGTTGCTTGCCACATTCGCATTTTTGTCTCGAAGGAATCTCCTCAAGCTTCCTAGATTAACTATGGAGGAACTTAAAGGATGGCCCATGAAAGATGCCAACTTGATTTTGCTCATGGAGATCGTCTTAGTAGCTTGTATATTCACCATGAATGGTGCAGATGAAGCATTGCTTTATCTCAAAGGATCTGGCGAGGAGAGTTACGGATTTATTCTGTCATCCATCATTGGGCCTGTTCTGTTTGGAGGATTCAATGAGCATACGTTGCATCTTTTGGAACAGATTGGTTGGTGGGGCCATATCATCATGGTATTTGCCTTTTTAAATTACCTACCGTATTCCAAACATTTACACATTTTACTGGCTTTCCCGAATACCTATTACTCCAATTTAAACAAGAAAGGACAGTTTAGTAATTTGGAGTCGGTGACTACCGAGGTTAAACTAATGTTGGATCCAAATGCAGATCCCTTTTCTGCTCCTGTTGAATCAGGAGGAGAGACATTGCGTTTCGGGGCTAAGGATGTAACGGATTTGACTTGGAAAAATTTGCTGGATGCCTATTCATGCACGGAATGTGGTCGTTGCACATCATCTTGTCCGGCAAATATTACCGGTAAAAAACTATCTCCAAGAAAGATCATGATGGACACACGCGATCGTTTGGTAGAAGTTGGAGATAGTTTACGAAAACATGGTAAAGATTATTCTGATGGGAAGTCGTTGCTTGGTGACTATATTTCCGAGGAAGAGGTTTGGGCTTGCACCTCCTGCAATGCTTGTGTTCAAGAATGCCCTGTAAATATTGATCCTTTGTCGATAATTTTAGATCTCCGACGTTTTCTGGTGATGGAAGAATCGAAAATTCCTACAGAGCTTACCGGAATGTTGACGAATATTGAAAATAATGGGGCTCCCTGGCAATTTTCTCCAAACGACCGTTTAAATTGGGCAAACGAAGAGTGATCATTAAATTGAATAATTATGAGTGAGTTGAAGGTTCCTACGATGGCAGAAATGTTCGCATCAGGAGAAACACCGGAGGTTCTGTTCTGGGTGGGTTGCTCCGGTAGTTTTGATGATCGAGCGAAGAAAATCACGAAAGCAGTTGTAAAGATATTAAATCATTGTCAAGTCAAATTTGCAGTTCTTGGCACAGAGGAAAGTTGCACGGGCGATCCGGCGAAGAGAGCGGGAAATGAATTCACATTTCAAATGCAGGCCATGATGAATATTCAGGTTTTGAATGGATATGAAGTAAAGCGCATTGTGACTGCTTGCCCGCATTGTTTTAATACATTGAAAAACGAATACCTAGAACTTGGTGGTTCCTATGAAGTAATTCATCACACCCAACTAATTCAAGATTTGATTAATAGAGGTAAATTAGTCTTAAATGGTGGTGGAACCTTTAAGGGAAAGAAAATAACGTTTCATGATCCTTGTTATTTGGGTCGTGCCAATGATGTTTACGATGCACCGCGAGAGTTGATAGAAAAACTCGATGCAGAACTTGTTGAAATGAAACGCTGCAAAAGCAATGGCTTATGTTGCGGAGCGGGTGGAGCTCAAATGTTTAAAGAGGCCGAAAAGGGACATAAGGAGGTGAACATCGAACGAACAGAGGATGCTCTGCAGACGCATTCTGAAATTATTGCTACGGGTTGTCCTTTCTGTAATACGATGATGACGGATGGAGTGAAATATTTTGAAAAAGAAGATCAAATCAAGGTGTTGGATGTAGCCGAACTTATTGCAAATGCAGCTGAACTTTAAACATCTTTTTCCTCAACTTCCCGGTCATAGTAGGGTTTGGCTTTTTTTAGCTGACAGAAAATTCACTTCAGTCCAGTTGACTCATGTCATGGAGAAACTTGAGTTGTTTTTGAAATCCTGGTCAGCACATGGTAATGAATTATCTTGTGATGGTACGATCCTGTTTTCGCAGTATTTAATTCTCGCTGTCGATGAACAAGTTGAACATGCTTCAGGCTGCTCTATTGATAGTGCGACGAACTTTGTTAAATCCATCGGAAAAGAGTTAGATATCGACTTTTTTAACCGTCTGCTTGTCTTGGAGATCGATGGTGAAGAACTAACGACTTCAAACTATTTTGTGGTTGTCAAAAGTAACAAGCGCCATCTAAATCCACTTGCTCAAACGTTAGAAGACCTAAGGTATCATTGGATTTTTCCTTCTGATCAGAATTTCGAAGGCAACTAAATCAGTATTTTTTTGGTTTAAAAATCGTACAGTGTTACTTTCGCTGTCAAAAATTTTCAATAAACACAATGAAAAACAGCACACTACTTTTTATATTCATGTCGCATATGATGTGTTTTGGTCAATCTTTTTCCGCTGCCGTGGCGACAACAAATGAACAGAACAAGACTTTAGGACTTTTTGAAGAGAACAAGGGTCAGGTCAGGGATCAAAACCAACAGCCACGTGCGGATGTCATGTACTACGGATCGATGGATGGGATGCATTATTATCTTCGCAACAAGGGGATAAGTTACCAGTTGAGCCGTGTGGAAAGTTGGAAAGAGGCAGATGATCACCCTAGAGAAGCACACATTGGCAAGGATGAAGCGCAAAAGGAAAAGCGCAAGGTTCCCAAGGAGATAAGCATCTACCGAGTGGATGCGGAGTGGGTAAATAGCAGTCCTTCCTTTAGGGTTCTTCGGGGCAAGGAGCAGGAGGGTTACAGCAATTATTATAACGTTCCGGAGGGAGTAGCTCCTGCGCTTTACGTCAAGAAGTATGAAGCGATCACCATGCAGGAGGTATGGGAAGGCATCGATGTTCATTACTACGGGAGTGGGGGCTTGCTGGAGACAGACTACCTTGTGTCTCCCGGGGCAGATTACCGACATATACAGATAGCTATCAAAGGAGCGGAGCTTGAGATCAGTAAGAAAGGCACGCTGCTGATGCGCACGCCCTTTGGAGAGATACAGGAAGGGGAGTTAAAGGTGTATCAGAATAAACAGCGCATACCCGCTTACTGGCGAATTGACAAGCACAATCGCGTAAGTTTTGAGATCCCCTACCACAACCCCGCCTTACCCATCACCATCGATCCTCTCACACGTGTATGGGGGACGTACTACGGGGGGGGGTGAATATGATCAAGGTTGGTCCACAACTAGGGATGCCACAGGTAATGTTTACCTAGCGGGAAGCACCAAGTCAACCACCGTTATTGCCACTACTGGTGCTCATCAAACTTCATTTGGAGGTGGGCCAGGAGTTACTTTCGGAGATCATTTTTTAGTAAAATTCAGCAATTCCGGTGTTCGCGAATGGGGAACCTACTTCGGGGGAGAGGGTGACGATTGGGGGACATCAACCTCTACCGATGCCATGGGCAATGTGTATCTTTCGGGATGCACCAATTCAACCACCGGTATTGCCACCATCGGGGCTTATCAAGATACCTATGGAGGAGGCGACAATGAAGCTTTTTTAGTGAAATTCAATAGTTCAGGTGTTCGTCAGTGGGGAACCTACTATGGGGGAGAGGATTATGAATATTGCGGATCTACAACCACGGATGCCATGGGCAATGTATATCTCTCGGGTTATACCCGTTCAACCTCCGGCATTGCCACTACCGGCGCTTATCAAACTACTTATACTGGTTCCACTGACGCTTTTTTAGTAAAATTTAACAGCTCCGGTGTTCTCCAATGGGGGACGTATTACGGTGGTGATTCTGACGATTTGGGATGGTCAACCTCTACCGATACTATTGGCAATGTATATCTTTCGGGAGGTACCATGTCAACCACCGGAATAGCAACCACCTCCGTTCATCAAACTACTTATGGAGGAGGAATGTGGGATGCTTTTTTAGTGAAATTTAACAGCTCCGGTGTTCGGCAATGGGGAACCTACTGTGGAGGAGAAGGCACAGATGAGGGCTTGTTCTCAACCACGGATGCCACAGGTAATGTTTACCTTGCGGGTTATACCATGTCAACCGCTGGTATTTCCACCATCGGGGCTCATCAAATTACCTATGGTGGATCTATTGATGCTTTTTTAGTGAAATTCAACAGCTCTGGTGTTCGCCAATGGGGGACGTATTACGGTGGTGATGCTGCTGATCCGGGTACCTCAATTTCTACAGATGCCTTGAGCAATGTGTATCTTTCGGGATTCACCTCTTCAACCACTGTTATTGCTACCATCGGGGCTCATCAAATTACCTATGGTGGTGGATCCCGAGACGCTTTTTTAGTGAAATTCAATAGTTCAGGCGTTCGTCAGTGGGGAACCTACTATGGGGGAGAGGATGATGAATATGGCGGGCCTACAACCGCTGATGCCATCGGTAATGTCCTTCTAGTGGGAAGCACCTTGTCAACTACTGGCATTTCCACCACCGGGGCACATCAAGCAACTAAGGGAGGATTCAGTGACGCATTTTTAGTAAAATTCAACGATCAGTATCTCAATCTAACCCCCTCCCAAACGAATGTCACTTGCAATGGTGCTTCGAATGGCTCTGCCTCGGTAGCGGTGAGTGGGGGCACAGCGCCTTACACCTATGCTTGGTCACCTTCAGGTGGAACAGGTTCAAGTGCCACAAACCTCAAGGCAGGAGTTTATACGGTAACGGTAACAGATGCATCAGCTTTTACCACTACTCAAAGCGTTACAATTACCGAGCCGACTGTAATAGCACTCACCCCGTCCCAAACGAATGTCACTTGCAATGGTGCTTCGAATGGCTCTGTCTCGGTAGCGGTGAGTGGGGGCACAGCGCCTTATACCTATGCTTGGTCACCTTCAGGTGGAACAGGTTCAAGTGCCACAAATCTTACAGCGGGAATTTATACGGTTACGGTTACGGATGCATCAGCTTGTACCGCCACACAAAGCTTTACGATTACGGAGCCGACTGTAGTAGCACTCACCCCCTCCCAAACGAATGTCACTTGCAATGGTGCTTCGAATGGCTCTGCCTCGGTAGTAGTGACTGGGGGCACAGGGCCTTACACCTATGCTTGGTCACCTTCAGGTGGAACAGGTGCAAGTGCTACAAATCTTACATCAGGAATTTATATGGTAACGGTTACAGATGTGTCAGCTTGTACCACCACACAAAGCTTTACGATTACGGAGCCTGCGGCTTTTTCTATGCTAGTTCAGCCCTCCACAGCTTCTTTTAACCTAGGTGACAGTGTAGCACTCACAGTTACGGGAGCAGAGAACTATAGCTGGTCTCCGGTGACGGGTTTGAGCTGTACCTTGTGTTCCTCTCCCTATGCTTCCCCAACTCAAACAACGAGTTATGTGGTCACAGGAAAGGATGCTTCGGGATGCATGGAAACAGCTACGGTGAATATTATGGTAAAGGAAATATGTAACGATCTGTATGTCCCCACGGCTTTTGCGCCCGAGGCTAAGAATACAAATCCGGAAAACGGCAAGTTGTGTGTTTATGGCAGTTGTATCACATCACTGAATTACAGCGTGTACGACCGATGGGGCAACAAGGTCTTTGAAACAAGCAACATGGATCTTTGCTGGGATGGAACATACAAAGGGAAAGAAATCAGCTCAGGTGTATATTCCTATATGTTAGTTGTTATTCTCAACAACGGAAAGCGCATCGAACAATCGGGAAATGTAAGTTTAATACGTTGATGAAGGCTTTGGAAGTTGAGAATGAATACAATAAATAATAAATAAATCTCATGAATATAAAAAGAGTAATCTACAGTTCACTGCTCAGTCTACCCCTTTTTTGTAATCCTGTTTTGGGACAGGATATTCATTTTTCGCAGACGGAGTTTGCCCCTTTAAACCTCAATCCCGCCTTAGCGGGTGCACTAACACCCTTGCAGGGCATCGTGAATTACCGCAATCAGTGGAGAAGTATTTCTGCACCGTTTCAGACCATTTCAGCTTCTGTTGACGGGCGTTTCAACGTAAAAAATATAAATCGAAAGGGAATAATGGCGGGTGGATTACAGTTCTTCAATGATAAGGCCGGCGACAATATGGTAACGAATAACGCCAGCTTGAATCTGGCCTATCACTTGCGTTTAGATCGCAACAGCACGCTAGGTTTGGGGATATATACCGGTTTTGGTCAGCGGTCGATCGGGATGACGGGACTTAAATGGGGAGGGCAATATGTCAATGGAGCCTATAATCCCTCGTTGCCGGGAGCAGGTGTCAGTACATCCGGATTTACCTATCTCGATGCGGGCACCGGAGTAGTGTACACCTATAAGAAGAACGCAGGGTACATGACACAAAACGATCAATTCGCATTGAATGCGGGTATGGCAGTATATCATGTTAACAGACCCGGGTATTCATTCACAGGGGTTGACAGTAAGCTTCCGATGCGTTATTCGGCATTCATCAATGCAACGATTGGTATACAAAATAGTAGAGGATCTTTTCTTCCCGGAGTTTATTTTCATAATCAGGGGAAACAAAACGAGTTGTATTTTGGAACATACTATAAATATTTGATAAATGAAGGATCGACAGTGACAGGTTTTGTACGCCCAATGGCATTTTACGTCGGCTTATATAGTCGACTTAAGGATGCATTTGTCGCCAAGGTGATGTTTGATTACGACATGTATTCATTGGGAGTGGCCTACGATATAAACGTGTCGAAATTACGCGCTGTATCTAATTTAAATGGTGGTGTTGAGTTCTTTTTGCGCTATAAATTGTTTGAAGGACGCGTATCACGAGCAACGATATAATTCAGCATAAAGGCCTAAGCCCGATGAATCAAGGAGGGGGACGCTTATCTTTGACTTAGAAGTTCAAGTTTTTGTTAAACCTTTGCGCTTCTTTTTTTATTTTTTTCTTGAAAGCGTTTCCCTGCAACTATCTTAATGGAATAAAAATGCTGTCGGTAAACTAAATTACTGAATCGAATAGATTTATTGTCGAAATCGGTAAGTAGAAATATAAAATAATTGGGAACTGAATACCCCCCAAAAAAGCGAACATCATATCGTGGAGCTAAACCGAGAAATCCGCGTGAAGGTATGGATCCCCCATAAAATTTAGACTGCACTACACCTCCAAATCCGCCCATTATGGCTAGTTGCCAATTGCCAATCCGTTCTACATAAGCGTATCCCGGTACAACACCCAGGTCAAGTGCGTTATAAAATGAAGCAGCGGTTTGCGGTTTAATCGGATTTTGAAGAGGGGCGGGGATCAAAGTATGCTCATCATCCCGAATACCAAAAATGTTTAATGTGTTTTTAAGATACCAGGTGTGAACACGTTTGTTGTAATGACCTGTTTTCCCCTTGAGGGCAGCAATTTTGAAGTCTTTGTGATTAAAATACCACACATTTGTTGAAAATGAAACAGACTCTACAGATGGACGAATTTCGTTGGGAAGAGAGGGAGTCAAGGAATCGTTCCATTGAAGGGCGTTTTGAATAGCATAACCCCGAAAAGAACGAAGGTCGACTTCACAATGTATTTTTTTCAGCGTAAAATCGAATCCAATATTAAACGGTTTGGTTTCTCCAAATTTACTAATCGGTCTGGTATAAAAGGAAAGCGGTATACCCAGTCTAACGGCAAACCATCTGTAAGACATGCCCAATCCAAGAATCGACCTGAAATTATGCTTGAATCGTATTTTTGACAACGATGAACTGTAGGGAAATGAAACAGAAAACGGAGCGGAAGAATAACCAAAATCAGTATAAAAGATTAATTTCTTGTTGAAAAGGGTATAAACAGCAGTATCGGTTTGTGAAAAAGAATTCCCAAAAAATAAAATGATAAAGCCGACTATAATCAATTTATTTTTCAATCGATTCGGGGCTTTTGAATTTATACAAGGGATGGGTTGAGCACAAATTAGAATCCCAAATAAAATAAGCTAAACGATGAGTGCAAATAAAAGTAAGATCAACATGCATTATGACGCCAATTTACAGGCGGTAAAAGTAAGATATTTCGTTAAATCTGCTCATGTATAAGGCATTGTTTGAGTACATTTGTAACTCATGAAAGCACTTTTCAAGTTTATTCTTAACACCTTACCTAGGCCCCTGTTGATTCGGTTAAGTTATCCTTTTAAAAAAATTGCTCCATTACTTTTCAAAGGGGATCGCGTTGAATGTCCGGTTTGTGGAGGTAAATTCTCAAAATTTTTGTCCTATGGATCAAATGTGGCGCATAGAGACAATGTTCTTTGTCCTAGGGATTTAACTCTTGAAAGACATCGTTTGATGTGGTTGTATTTAAAAGATCATACTCAGTTCTTTTCCGAACAGACTATTGAGTTGCTACATATTGCTCCGGAGCAATGTTTTCATGGACTTTTCAAGAAACAAGCGAATTTGAATTATTTAACGGGCGACTTAGTTTCTCCAATTGCGGATATGCATTTCGATCTGCATCACATTCCGCTAGAAGACAACCGATTTGATGTTGTATTTTGTAATCATGTATTGGAGCATGTTGACGATGCAAATCAATGTCTACGCGAGTTGTATCGTGTGATGAAGTCAGGAGGTTGGGGTATTATGCAGGTTCCTCAAGACATGAATCTGGAAAATACGCTCGAAGACCAAAGTATTGTAAGTGCATCTGAAAGAGAGAAATACTATCGGCAAAAGGATCATGTTCGACTCTTTGGAAGAGATTATCCGGATTGGTTAAGAAATGCCGGGTTTACCGTGTGTGAATTTCTCATGTCAGAGTATTATTCACCAGAACTGATTGAACGTTTTCGTCTTCCTAAGGATGAAATTTTATACATTGTAAGTAAATAGTTGACTCAATTAAAAACGCTGAATCGGATCGATTTATCCACGATAATGTAGTATTTTTTAGTTTCATTGTTATT
>JBIKYP010000063.1:0-13571 GCA_044355195.1 Crocinitomicaceae bacterium
GTAAGCAGGCACAAACGTGCCTGCTTACTGTTTCCATTCAGAGTTTTCATGCCTTCCAACACTTATGCTCTAAACTTTCACTTTCTTAATCGATAACGAAATATTAGTAACCGGTTTATTTAGCCGGCTTCGGATTAGACAGTTTACTCTCACTTTTTAGAGTGATTATTTCTGCTTTAATCAGTCATGCCGGTTGCCCTTACATGATTCAGGTCTCCCTGACATTGAGCACAAAAACCAAAGTTTCTGCACTTATACAATATTTCAATCGATCTAAAGCCGACGGTTATTTGCCGTGCCTCGGATAAGACAATGCGAACATTATCTGACCTGATCCTTGATGGACTTCCACCTTCAACGATATAAGCTCTCGCTTCCTTTGTGTCTGTCAGTTTCGAAGATTTTTTACAATCCTATATGTCTGACCTAACCCATGCTTAAAGAACGACTTCATCAATTAAGACATTACAAAGATAGATTTGCTGGAAAGGGATTACATTGATGTACATCACTTGAATTATTGAACTTTACTTCCTCTTGAGATTCCATAAACTTGAACTCCGGGCCGTTTTGAAGGAGTTGGTTTAGAGCTTCGCAATGAATATCAACCCTTCACCAAATCAATTTTGGTATCCGCTTCTACTTCCAGATCAGTAATCAATGCTGAGCTACTTACAGAAGCGAATTGAATATCATTTGCCAATACTTCCGCACACACATAGTCCATATTTGAGCGAATCGCCTCTCGTATTAACTCATTCGTTTCCACCTTCAAAACAATACGATCAGTAACCTCCAGTCCTGAATCTTTGCGCAAGTTTTGCACCCGGTTGATCAGTTCTCTGGCTATACCTTCCGAGCGTAATTTGTCTGTAATAGTAATGTCTAGGGCCACAGTTAAGCCGCCTTCAGAGGCGACAAGCCAACCAGGAATATCCTGAGCCGTAATTTCAAAATCTGAGAGATACAATGAAATACCTGTCCCCTCAACTACGCCATTCCATCCATTGTTTGTTTCAATGGCACCTATTTCATCCGGAGAAAGTTGAGCAACCATAGCAGCTATGGCTTTCATCTGCTTGCCATATTTCGGTCCGATGGTCTTAAAGTTCGGTTTAATACTCTTAACAAGCATTCCGTTACCTTCTTCAAGCAACTCGAGTTCTTTCACATTCACCTCCGAAAGGATCAAATCCTTCACATGAAGGATATTCTGTGCAAACGAATTATTCAACACGGGGACCATGATCTTTTGCAGTGGCTGTCTAACACGTATCTTTTCTTTCTTACGCAGTGCCAATACTAAAGAAGACGTACGCTGAGCAATATCCATTTGAGCCTCCAGATCGAGGTTAATGGCAGATTCATCCACTGTGGGGAAATCAGCAAGGTGCACCGACGTAACACTATGTTTTCCTGTCGCCTGATTCAAATCCGAAAATAATTGATCCATATAGAATGGCGCTATCGGGGATCCCAGTAAGGCCACCTTTTCCAAACAGGTATAGAGCGTTTGATATGCCGCCTGCTTATCTTGAGCATCGTCGCTTTTCCAGAAACGTCTTCTGCACAATCGCACATACCAGTTCGAAAGCTGATCATTTACGAAATCCTGAATTAAACGACCCGCACGCGTTGGTTCATAGTCCTTATATGCAGCATCCACCTCCTTAATCAGAGAGTTCAACTTGGATATAATCCAACGATCGATCTCAGGTCTATCCGAAAGAGTAATTTCATTCTGACTAAAATCAAAACTATCAATGTTCGCATAGAGGGAAAAGAACGAGTAGGTATTGTAAAGGGTTCCAAAGAACTTCCGTTGAACTTCCGTCACGCCTTCCAGATCGAATTTCAGGTTATCCCAGGGCTGTGCATTGGTGATCATGTACCATCGCGTGGCATCCGGACCATATTTAGCAAGTGTGACAAAAGGGTCAATTGCATTTCCGAGTCGTTTGGACATCTTCTGTCCATTCTTGTCGAGCACCAGTCCATTTGAAACCACGTTTTTATATGCCACAGAATCAAACACCATCGTTGCTATAGCATGCAGGGTATAGAACCATCCACGTGTCTGGTCTACACCTTCAGCGATAAAATCACCGGGATAGCCTTTTCTTTCATCGATCAGGTCTTTGTTCTCAAAAGGATAGTGCCACTGTGCATAAGGCATAGCTCCCGAATCAAACCAAACGTCGATAAGATCCGATTCTCTACGCATAGGTTTTCCAGAAGTCGAAACAAGCACGATTTGGTCTACATAGTTCTTATGCAGATCGATCTTGTCGTAATTCTCACGACTCATGTTGCCTGTCTCAAAATTAGCTAACGGATTGATTGTCATTAATCCGGCAGCCACGGATTGATCGCAGGCAACCTTCAACTCCTCTGCTGAACCAATACAAATGCGTTCATCTCCTTCCTCGGTTGACCAAATCGGGATTGGAATTCCCCAATATCTCGATCGGGAAAGGTTCCAATCGTTGACATTTTCCAACCATTTTCCAAAACGACCCGTTCCAGTTGATTCCGGCTTCCAATTAATCGTGTCGTTCAGTTGAATCATCCGCTCTTTAACATCTGTAACACGAATAAACCAGGAATCAAGCGGATAATACAATACCGGCTTATCCGTCCGCCAACAATGCGGATAGCTATGTACATATTTCTCTACTTTGAATGCTTTATTCTCTGTTTTTAACTTGATTGCAATCTGCACATCTGCGGACTTCTCCGGAGCCTCTCCATCATTGTAATACTCGTTCTTGACAAACATTCCCGCTAATTCTCCCACCTCGGGGCGGAATTTTCCCTGCAGATCAACAAGTGGCACAAGATTTCCACGATCATCGGAAACCAGCATCGCAGGAACACCGGCATCCGCCGCCACTTTAGCGTCATCTGAACCAAAGGTTGGAGCAATATGAACTATGCCGGTTCCATCCTCTGTGGTCACAAAATCCCCGCTAATCACCCTGAAAGCGTCTTGAGGGTTTTCGGCAGGAAGGGCATACGGCAGTAATTGCTCATAGCGAATGTCAATAAGATCAGCACCTAAACACTCGCCAATTACAAAATAAGGGATGACCTTTTCTCCGGTTTTGTAGGCGCTTAGTTCTTCAAATAAACCAACTTGCTGATATCCTTTGCTGAACTGATAACCCAGTAGGTTTTTAGCCAAAATCACAGAAATAGGTTCAAACGTATATTGGTTATATGAACGCACAAGTACGTATTCAATCTTCGGCCCCACACACAATGCAGTATTAGATGGCAAGGTCCACGGCGTGGTAGTCCAGGCAAGAAAGCATGTAGGCTCCCCTCGCTGGAGGGGTATGAAAGGACAGGATTCATTCCATTCTTTGACCTTAAACTGTGCTACAACAGTCGTATCGGTAACATCCCGGTAGCATCCCGGCTGGTTCAATTCATGTGAAGAGAGCCCTGTTCCTGCTTTTGGTGAATAGGGTTGGATCGTGTACCCTTTGTAGAGCAAGCCTTTATTATAAAGTTGACTCAGTAGCCACCAAACAGATTCCATATACTTAGCGTCATAGGTAATATACGGCGCATCCATATCTACCCAATAGCCCATTTTGATTGTAAGGTCATTCCAGACATCCGTATAGCGCATGACTGCTTCTTTACATGCTTTGTTATAGTCTTCAACAGAGATTATAGTTCCGATATCCTCCTTTGTGATCCCTAATTCCTTCTCAACGCCAAGTTCCACGGGCAAACCATGCGTATCCCAACCGGCCTTACGTTTAACCTGATAACCTTTAAGGGTTTTGTAGCGACAAAAAATATCTTTGATTGATCTCGACATTACGTGGTGAATACCCGGCAAACCATTTGCGGATGGTGGTCCTTCGAAAAAGATGAACGGTTTGTTGCCTTCACGTGCACTGATCGATTGTTCAAAGACCTGATTTTGTTTCCATTTTTCCAACACTCTGGAAGCCACATTAGGCAAGTCAAGACCTTTGTATTCGGGATATTTTTTAGACATCATTCCTCAAGAAATTGCGGTTGCGAAGATAAGGAAAATGCAGTAATACAATGAGGTTGCCATTATGTTCGTTTGAATGATTCAAAGCCCTAAATTGCCAACTTATGATTAAGTTTGTCGAATCAATTAGTACTGTCCATGGCAACATTCTTTTATCACGACCCCTATCCTCTTTTACAAGACAAAACGAAATACCGGAAAATTTCCTCAGACTATGTTTCGCTCGAACAACATGGTGAAAGGGAAATTCTTGTAATCGATCCAAAAGCCCTGGAATTGCTTGCTCAGGAAGCTATGACCGACGTATCTTTTTACCTGAGGACGTCGCACTTGCAAAAATTGAACAATATCCTTCAAGATCCTGAGGCAACAGATAACGATCGATTTGTGGCTTACAATCTTCTTCAGAATGCAGTGGTGGCAGCTGAAGGCCAGTTGCCTTCATGTCAGGACACCGGTACTGCGATTGTCATGGCAAAAAAGGGTGAAAATGTTTACACCGGAGCAGATGATGCTGAATACCTTTCGAAAGGGATCTTCAACACCTATCAGGAACGTAACCTTCGCTATTCGCAAATTGTTCCGATCTCCATGTTCGAAGAAAAAAACTCAGGCTCAAATCTTCCGGCGCAGATCGATATTTATGCGAAAAAAGGATCTTCCTATGAGTTTCTTTTCCTTGCCAAAGGCGGAGGTTCAGCCAACAAGACTTTCCTCTATCAAAAGACGAAAAGTTTACTCAACGAGAAATCTATGGATGATTTCATTCGTGAAAAGATAAAAGACCTAGGAACAGCAGCTTGTCCACCTTATCACTTGGCTTTAGTAATTGGCGGAACATCAGCAGAAGCAAATCTTGCTGTGGTTAAAAAGGCCTCTGCCGGCTATTTTGATGAACTTCCAACTGAAGGGAACATGTCCGGACAAGCATTTCGAGATTTAGAATGGGAGGATCGCGTTCAACGAATTTGTCAGGAAAGTCAGATAGGAGCTCAATTCGGAGGAAAATACTTTACCCATGACGTACGAGTGATCCGTTTGCCTCGTCACGCGGCATCTTGTCCGGTTGGATTAGGCGTTTCTTGCTCGGCAGACCGAAATATTAAAGCAAAAATCACAGCAGAAGGGTTGTTTATTGAACAATTAGAAAAGAATCCCAGAAGATTGCTTCCTGAAACCCCTCCGCATCTGGAAGCGCCGGTAGAGATCAACCTAGACCGACCAATGAATGAGATGCTTGAGGAACTGTCGAAGTACCCTATAAAAACGCGTTTGAAATTGAATGGTACGTTGATTGTCGCACGGGATATTGCACATGCACGAATTAAAGAAATGCTGGATGCAGGAAAACCGATGCCAGATTACCTTAAAAATCACCCCGTTTATTATGCGGGCCCGGCAAAAACGCCCGAAGGAATGCCTTCAGGATCGTTTGGTCCGACAACAGCAGGTCGTATGGATTCTTACGTGGATTTGTTCCAGCAAAACGGCGGAAGTATGATTATGCTTGCGAAAGGAAACCGTTCCAAGGAGGTAAGAGATGCCTGTCAGAAATATGGCGGCTTTTATTTAGGATCAATCGGTGGCCCTGCAGCCATTCTAGCGAAGGAGAATATCACTTCCGTTGAAGTAGTTGATTTCGAAGAATTAGGAATGGAAGCTGTTCGTAAGATCACTGTTAAGAACTTTCCCGCATTCATCATCACGGATGATAAAGGCAATGATTTTTTTGACAAGATTTGATGCGTCTATCTTGGTATTTAACGAACAAAACTATTGTGCGATTTGTTTTTTGACATAATCACCTTAATTTTACGCTCTTCGGCACCATGGCAACGTACAAAGCAGGACCATTATTAGAACAGATTGTTTTTCCATCAGACATGAGGAACAAATTTGCCGTGGCAGACCTTCCTCAAATCTCAGACGAATTACGCCAATATATCATTGATGTCATTTCAGAGATTGGAAACAGTCATTTCGGCGCGAGTTTGGGTGTAGTTGAGTTAACCGTGGCACTGCACTATGTGTTCAACACGCCATACGATCAACTGGTATGGGACGTAGGTCATCAGGCTTATGGACATAAGATCCTCACCGGCAGAAGAGAGCGCTTTCATACCAACCGTTTGAAAGGAGGAATTTCTGGGTTTCCAAAACGCAGTGAAAGTGAATACGATACTTTTGGTGTTGGACATTCTTCTACTTCAATTTCAGCGGCTCTCGGCATGGCTGTTGCCAGTAAGTTTAAGGGCGAAAAAGACCGTCAACATATTGCCGTAATCGGTGATGGAGCCATGACAGCCGGATTAGCATTTGAAGGACTGAATCACGCCGGATTCGAAAAAGATGCCAATCTTCTGGTGATACTCAATGACAACTGCATGTCAATTGATCCCAATGTAGGGGCACTTAAAGAATACCTAACGGACATTACTACTTCGCATACCTACAACAAAGTGAAGGACGAGGTGTGGAAACTATTGGGTAAGATCTCAAAGTTTGGTCCGGATGCACAATCTGTAGCTTCAAAAATCTCAAGTGCCTTAAAAGGTTCTTTATTGAAACAAAGCAATCTTTTTGAATCTCTGAATTTTCGTTATTTCGGTCCGGTTGACGGTCACGATGTTGTGAATCTTGCCAGAGTTCTTGAAGATTTGAAAGATATTCCCGGACCGAAAATTCTGCACTGCATAACGCGTAAAGGAGCAGGCTATAAATTTTCTGAAGAGGGAAATCCAACAAAATGGCATGCCCCCGGAGTATTCAATAAAGAAACAGGCGAAATTGTTAAGGTCGTTCCAAAATCACCTCAACCACCTAAATATCAGGATGTTTTCGGTCATTCTATTGTTGAGTTAGCTGAGCAAAACGATCTCATCATGGGTATCACGCCTGCGATGCCTTCAGGGTGTTCACTAAACATTATGATGGCAGCGATGCCCAACAGAGCATTTGATGTCGGAATTGCTGAACAACATGCAGTAACCTTCTCAGCAGGACTTGCTACTCAAGGATTGATGCCCTTCTGTAATATTTATTCCTCGTTCATGCAGCGTGCTTATGATCAAGTGTTACATGACGTTGCTCTTCAGAACCTCAATGTTGTATTTTGCCTTGATAGAGGAGGATTAGTAGGAGCTGACGGAGCAACGCACCATGGAGCTTACGATTTAGCCTACATGCGCAGCATACCCAATATGGTGGTTTCTTCACCGATGGATGAATCCGAACTGCGCAGTTTGATGTATACAGCCCAGTTGAAAGATCAGGGCCCGTTTACCATTCGCTATCCCAGAGGAAACGGCGTAATGACGGAATGGAAAACAGCTTTCAAAGAAATTAAAGTAGGAACCGGAAGAAAACTAATCTCAGGAAGCGACATTGCGATTTTGACCATAGGACATCCGGGCAATTTCGCACAAGAAGCGATAAAAGAATTAAAATTGGCAGGAGTATCAGTTGCACATTACGACATGCGTTTCGTAAAACCGATAGATGAAGTAATGCTGCATGAAATATTCGGTAAATTCAAAAAGGTCATCACTGTAGAGGATGGTTGTTTGATGGGCGGTTTTGGTTCCGCAGTAATTGAATTTATGACAGATCAGAAATATCAGGCTGAAGTAGTCCGTTTAGGAATTCCTGATAAATACATTCACCACGGCACCCAGGAAGAACTTTGGGACGAATGCGGATTCCACACCAAAGGCATTGTAGCAACGGTCAAACAAATGTTATCCATATCTGACGGTTCAAAGAATCTTTCCAAAACCGCCGGATAGCGAAATCCTTTAATTATTTTGGTCTGAAATAAATAGATTATGAAAGGCCGGAAAACTTCCACTAATGTTGGTGCATTTGGAACTCTTGTAACCATATTCTTTTTCTGGGGATTCGTTGCAGCAAGTAACGATATTCTGATCCCTGTCTTTAAGAAGGTCCTCGACCTCACCCAAATGCAATCGCAGTTCATTTCTTTTGCTTTTTATGTCGCGTATACTATTGGTTCAATCTTATATTTTCTCATTTCGGCGCTACTCAAACAAGATATTCTCAATAAAATCGGCTATCGAAATGGGCTTTCATTAGGACTTCTCATATCTGCAGCCGGAACCTTACTTTTCATTCCCGCATCCAACAACGCTTCATTCATACTACTGATCTCAGGATTATTTATTGTCGGTTTGGGGTTTTCCTTACAGCAGATTGCTGCTAATCCACTTGCTATTCAAATGGGTGATCCTTCCAAGGGAAACATTCGTTTAAGTCTGGCAGGCGGAATAAATAATGTAGGAACTACTATTGGTCCAGTGATTGTCTCCTTCGCGATTTTCGGTGGTTTATCCTCCGGAGGTGATCTTAACCTACAAGCAGTAAAGACACCTTACATGTTACTCGGAGGTGCCTTTGTGCTTGCAGCTGTATTGTTCAAATTATCCTCTGTACCGGACCGAATTGGAAAAGAAGAAACGCAACAAAACTCCGGTCAACTGCTTCAAACAATCGCTAAACCTCAAGTATTTTTGGGTATGATCGCCATCTTTCTCTATGTAGGAGTAGAAGTCTCCACAGCGAGCAACTTACCGGAATTCATGAAACAGAAATTGGGCACGGCTGAGGATCAAATTGCACCTTTTGTCTCACTATTTTGGGCGAGTTTGATGATCGGTCGTTGGGCCTCAGCTGCGGGAGCTTTTAACCTGAGCGCAACAACAAAAACTATTCTTGGTATCGTCTTGCCCTTTGTAGCTTTCGGGATCTTCGCTACAGCCAATCTACTTGGCGGGCATGATATCCATCCACTATACCCTTATATCGGCTTAATCTTGGTGCTCATCGTTGCTGACTACTTGAGTGCAGGAATTCCTGTCAAACAATTGCTCATCTATTCCACACTAGGAATCATCTCATTACTAATAGGAATTTTTGCAAGCGGTATGACGAGTGTTTTCGCCTTCATCTCCGTTGGATTGTTCTGCAGCACGCTCTGGCCTTGCATCTTTACCCTGGGCATCTCAGGGTTAGGAGAAAAGACGAATACGGCCTCGAGCCTGCTTATTATGATGATCATGGGTGGTGGCGTAGTGTCTCTTGGGCAGGGAGCCCTTGCCTCTGATAAACTCCTCGGTATCCAACAATCCTATTGGGTGGGAGTGATCTGTTTTGCCTATTTGGCTTTTTTTGCATGGTATGTGGGGAAATTGCTTCGGAAGCAAGGGGTGGAAGTGTAGGGTTTAGATAATAGAGCGCTCCGCTTTTAGAACCTAGACCACTGGGGCTGTTAGAGCATAGTCTTTGAATATTTTAATTCAAAATGAGAAGCTACTTCGAATGTAAGGCATCCGTAAGCATACGCAGAAAGGGCAAAGCATTCTGCATGTTTAATTGATCGTAGAATAGTCCAACACGAGCAAGATTGTGGTAATACGCTTCCAGATGGTGATAATAATATAGTTCACTCGAAACAAACCACGCCTTTTCGCCGAGAAAATGACTCAAAAACCATTTTTCAAGTAAGCGAGCTGTTCTCCCATTGCCATCATTGAATGGATGAATCTTAACAAAAATGAGATGAATAAGGGAAGCGTGATAAAACACTTCGCGGATCTCTAAGTTCGTCAAAAGCAATGAATCCAGTTCATCCCAGAAAAGATGATATTCCTTTAACACAATGTCTGATGGAGCAGCTTCATACTGAATCCGCTGCGTGTGTTGCTCCATGATTACCATGTTGCCTATACGTACTGTACCTCTCTGAGAAACGGGAAGTAAGTGTTGTGTACAGATCTGATGTGCTGTTTCAAAGTTTGCTTTGTTGAGCTCGTTGTCTCTTGCAAATTCATAAGCCTCATACAGATCATTGGGCTTTTCAGTAAGATCGGGAAGATATTCCACGTTAAGCATCTTATGCTTGAGATAACTGTCTACTTCAAGCTTTTCTCCTTCAATCCTGGATGAAGCCATTACGGAAACAGCAGTTGCAAACTTAAAATTCTCTGCACTCCATGGCCGTTCCTGCAAATCGGAAAAAACTTCTTCCAAATTTGTCGTTATTTGATACATATAATTGAAGTACAACTCTTTCTGTCGGATAGATTCCATTCTGTGCTTTAAATGAGCAAGTTTTTGCTTTTATAAAAATAAGATTTGTTTTTTTAACTAGGGGGTTTTCCGAGCTATGAGGCAAGGTTGAGTCCTGAGGTAATAGTCCTAATATCCTCGAAGGACGCTCTTCACTCTAATTGTCTCCCGAAAATGAATCGCTGGCGCTGTTAGAGCATAGACTGCTGCACTGTTAGAAGATAGACCGCTGGCGCTCAAAGAAGATAGACAAAAGACTTTAGCGCTCACCTCGACAGGCCTCGGCACAATCCACATTTAACTCCTCTTCAACACGATGCAATTTCGTTTGGAGCGATTTCACGGGCTATCAGACAGTACAACGCATTTTAAAACATCGCAGGATGACATATCCTGCGAAGCGTGTTTGCTTTTCTGTATATTGTTAAACACATTTGATAATATCTAAATAGATTTTAGTTTCTGCTCAACTTTATAAATACATATAACCATTCCCAAAATCCAGATTCCAATAATTCCCAAATCTACATAAGCAGTGCTTCCGATTAAACCGTATAGAGTTATTTGTACAAGAAAAAGGACAATGTTTAAAGGCAAAGTAAGAGTAGCACTATAACGTTGTGCAAAATGCCAGTTTTTTTCACTTTTCTGAGATTTAATAGTTCGATAACCATACCAAGAATTTATTTTCTTTGGAGGGTATATTCTAAAAAATATTATAACTATCAGCGAGATTAGAATAACTGGGTTTATTATAATATTATGTAGTAGTTGAGTGTAATTCATTTTTCTTGTTTTTAAAACGTATATCCAAATCCTTTGGAAAAAAATACAACACCAAAGCACCTATCATCGTGAACATAAAACTCACCAATCCATGAACGAGAGCAATAGAAAAGAGGAACATTACAGCAGAAATGAAAATCAACTTCCAATTCCATTTATTTCTGCTCATGAACAGCCATCCAAATAAAGGAATTTCAAAAATCATTATTCTCCAAGTAAGTATTATACGAAAATAAGAGTTTGCAAGAAAATCGGACAAAGTATCATTAAAAACGACGCGCATTCCACAGTTCGATGCCTTCGGCGTTCAAATGCTCCAGAGCTGAACACTTAAATATTCGAATATTTCACACAACACCTTTTCAATACAACACTTCAATAGGTATTATTCCAAATCTACATAAGATATATTCCAAATCTACATAAGATATATTCCAAATTTACATAAGATATATTCCAAATTTACTTAAATATTTTATCTTTGAATTATGATTCATAGATTGGCAACAGATAAAGTAGTAGCGATGGCAGAAAAATTTCCGGTGGTAGTACTTACAGGTCCACGCCAATCCGGAAAAACGACGTTAGCCAAAATGAGTTTTCCCGACTACCGCTATGTAACATTGGAGAACCCGCAACAACGTGAATTTGCCACGAATGATCCGGAAGGATTTCTGCGTGTGTACGATAAATACGTTATTATCGATGAAGTGCAAAATGTTCCCGTACTTTTTTCCTATATCCAACAAATTGTGGATGAGTCAAAACTTACCGGACATTACATTTTAAGTGGCTCGCAGAACTTTTTGCTTATCGAAAAGATCTCACAAACACTCGCGGGCAGAGTGTACTTAATGGAGTTACTTCCTCTAAGCCATAAAGAAATAATACACCTCAGATCTACCACTGTTGAGGAGGAATTGTTTTCTGGTTCTTATCCGCGATTGCATGCGATGGATATCGAACCAAATGACTTTTATCCCGGCTACATCAAAACCTATGTGGAACGAGATGTACGCACCATCCTGAACGTCCAGGACTTAAAACTTTTCCGGAAATTCATTTCGCTTTTAGCCCATCAAGCCGGACAATTATTCAACGCCTCTGTGATTGCTAAAAAACTTGGAATAGATAGTAAAACAGTGCAGAGATGGCTGTCTATTCTGGAAACCGGTTACATTGCATTTACATTGGAACCTTGGCACAACAACTTACCCAAACGGGTGATTAAAACTCCTAAATTGTATTTTTACGATACAGGGCTCTTGTGCAGTCTATTGGGGATCAAAGACACGTCCACATTGCTGGCATCTTCCTATAAAGGTGCGATCTTCGAGAACTATGTGATCATCGAGTTGATGAAACACCACAAAGCAAGCGGTACAAAATGGAACTACTATTTCTGGCGCGACAGTAACCAAAATGAGATTGATCTGCTGGTAGAAAATGGTACACTTCTTCATCTGATCGAAATAAAAGCATCCCTCACAGTGAAAAGTGAACACATCACTGCATTGCATTGTATTGATGCCTTTCTAAACGATTTCAAAATAACTCATAGCCTCGTGAACTTTTACGATGAATCGCAACAGCGTAGCCATGAACGGATTGTTTCGTGGAAAGAAGCGGGAGAGTTGGTTTAGACTTGGGACTTCAGGATGTTAGGATTTTAGGACTTTAAGACTAAAGACCGCTGGCGCTGTTAGAGCATAGACCGCTGGCGCTCAAAGACCTTAGACGAAAGTCTTTAGAACAAACGCTCCGCACTACATGCTATGCTGAGGTATTAGCACCATCCACATATAACTCCTCGACAATAACAAGCCATTTCGTATGGAGCTATTTCACCAAGCTATCCGGCAGAACAACGCATTTTAAAACATCGCAGGTTAACATATCCTGCTGAGCGGGGTGGTCTTCATTAAACCATGAAATGATTAGTTTTCGATTTTCCTAAATTAATTCAAGCAATACGTTTATTCCTTTACTGGATGATTTTATCACGATTAAATTTCGGGTTGAAAATCATCGTAATTTCAAATTATAGGTTTTCTTTTTTTTCATTTATAACTTATAATTGATTTGTATTTTTATCATTTAGCATGTATATTTGATTTGTATTTTTATTATTTAGATATGTATTTGGAGAGAAAAGTAGATGTGGAATTGATTGAATGGAAAGAGTCAAATAACAGAAAACCATTAATTATAAGAGGAGCTCGACAAATTGGAAAGTCGTCTGCGGTAAGAAACTTAGGATCAAAATTTAACTACTTTATCGAAATAAATTTAGATGAAAGCGGTCAATTAAGATCTCTATTTGAAAATGAGTTAACGGTTTTAGAAATTATTGAGCAATTATCCATCATTACGAACATTCCAATCATTGAAGGTGAAACATTGTTATTTATAGATGAAATTCAGGCGAGCATTCCGGCCATTTCATCGCTTCGATACTTTTACGAGCGATGTCCGGAACTTCATGTTATTGCGGCAGGTTCACTGTTAGAATTTGCATTATCTGAAATTCCGTCATTTGGTGTGGGCAGAGTCCGTCATTTATTCATGTACCCTTTTTCATTTGAAGAATTTTTGTTAGCCACTAATGAAAAAAATTTATTGACTGCGCTAAAAAAAGCAACAATAGCTAAACCTTTATCAGAAATAATTCACTTGAAAATAAAAA
>JBIKYP010000064.1:0-13564 GCA_044355195.1 Crocinitomicaceae bacterium
CGGAACCACCGGGATATTTAATGGCCGATAGTATATAAAATACGACAAAGCCGATACTGCCTAAAACAACCACATATTTGATTCTGTGGTTACTGCGAATAATTTTCCACATGATGTTCTACCCCTTTTTTCGATTTGGGTGTTCTTTTAAAAAGGACTCCCACTTATTCGATTTACTCTTGTTGTGTTCACCAATTCCTTTTGAAAAATGATGACATACAGCAACAGCCAATCCATCTGTTGCGTCAAGGTAAGTTGGTAGTTCATTGAAGTTCAAAAGCTTCTGAAGCATTGCTGCCACTTGTTCTTTTGAAGCATTGCCATTTCCGGTGATGGCTTGTTTGATGCGTCGGGGTGAGTACTCCTCAAATGGGATGTTTTGGCTCAAACTTGCTGCAATGGCCACACCCTGTGCACGTCCAAGTTTCAACATAGATTGTACATTTTTTCCGAAAAAAGGAGCTTCAATAGCCATTTCATCAGGTCTATACTCCCTGATAATCTGTTCTAATCTGTCGTAAATTCTCTTCAATTTATCGGGATGAGTGGGCAATTTACTCAACTGTATAGTTCCAAAGTTGAGCATTTTCAACTTACTTTGTTGAATATGTATCAATCCATATCCCAACACCGTTGTTCCTGGGTCAATTCCGAGAATAATCTTATCTTCATCCATTATTTGTAGGATCTTGGATAAAGCTATAAAAATTCCTCGCGTAGCATTCATTTTTTTGAAATTCATCATTTTTCTTGGCTTTGCTTTTGTGCTGTGGAGGCAAATTTCCAGAATGCATTCATCATCTCATTCGTTTGATGCGCTTGATTTACCAATGCTTATTTTGTCAATTTTACTCATGCCTATTAATTGGTGGTTTGAATGGCGAAAATGGGAACTAATAAATGCTTCAAATAACAGTTCTATTGGCATAAAATGGCAGGGATTTCTAGCCGGAGTTGTAACTTCATTGCTTACACCCGGAATGTTGGGGAATTTTATTGGGAGGAGTTATTTCTACGATAAACGAAAACGTCCTGAAATGGTGTTTTTATCTTTAATGGGGAACCTCTCTCAGTTTATCGTATCACTTTTTTTTGGTGTTATGGCATTATGGATTCTCAAGAAATCACCCTTTCAACTACCTTTCAATAGTATATTTATTCCGGCAGTGGTCATTCTAGTTTGTGGAGCTTTGCTTTTTTTTTTCGGCGGTAAACTTTGGCAAGTAATTTTAGGTTTTTTTTTCTCACTCAGACCGAACATTTCAAGTTCAAATTTCATTTTTCCGTTCTTGATTTTAAGTTTGTCGCGTCATATTCTGTTCACCATCCAATTGTCTTTTGGGGCAAATTTGTCCCCTACAATAGTTTTATGGATTTGGCAGGTTTATCTTTTTGTCACACTCATACCATCGGTTTTTTTAGGCAAAGTAATTATTCGTGAAACAGTTGCTGTATTTGTTTTGTCTCAAGTCACTATAGGTTTGGATAGCATAGGTATTTTTACGGCTTCATTCACAGTTTGGGTCATAAATTTATTCATCCCATTAATTATAGCCCTTCTACTGCTTAGGAGAAAAAGTTATGTGGAGTAATGTGGCCATAGCGTACCTACTGGTATATCTTGCCTTAGGTATACTAGTTTTTATCCCTGGTGTTATACTTCAATATAATAAGGAGAAGCGTGCTTTGAGACACGAGCCATCTAACTTAACAGAGCTTACGGTGGTTATACCCTTTCGAAATGAGCGGGAACATTTGCCGAAATTACTTTCTAGTTTCAATAAAAGTAAACGATTGCCCTTTACGGTATTCTTTGTAAATGATCATTCTGAGGATGATGGCGTAGGTTATCTTACCAAAAATCTCAAAGATGACCGATTCGTAATACTTAATTTACCTACAGGAACAGAGGGAAAGAAAGAAGCGATTCGATTTGCCTTGAATAACGTAATGACTTCGTTTGTTCTCACGATGGATGCGGATATTCAATTTTCAACGCAGTATTTTGTTGAACTGGAAAAATTGAACTGGAAGGAAATGGAGGTTCTTCCGGTGATTATGCATTCGAATCATTTTATTGGAAGACTGGCTGAAATGGATCACCTTTTGGTAAATGCTTTAAATATGAGTGCTTCGGGTTGGAATCGCCCATTTATTGCCAGCGGAGCAAATCTTTTATTTCGGAAAAGTTCTTTTGCTCTTTACGACCGATTTGAACTACATAAGCATATGGCTAGCGGTGATGATGTATATCTTTTAAGAGATTTTCGAAAGGCGAAAGCAGCGATTAATGTAAATTCATCCCAACAACTTTCCGTAACCACATCAGTACCAAATACGCTAATCGATTTTTTCGAACAGCGGATTCGTTGGGCGGCAAAAACAGGTGATGTCAAAGATCGATTAGCAGATGGAATCATCGTATTTCAGGTACTACTTACACTTAACTTTGCTATAATATTAACTTTGCTTATTATTCATCATGAATGGAATAGCTTGCTCTATTTTTGGTTTTCGAAATCTCTTTTGGACATTCTGTTATTCCTTCCTTATGCCTATCGAACTAAACGCTCAGCAACATTGCTATGGATGCCGTTCTATGAATTGCTGTATCCTATTTATGCCTTAATACTGGCTATTGTGACAATGTTGCACCGTCCAACATGGAAAGGGCGCTCGATTCGGGCTCGATGATTCCGGTTAAAACATAAAACCCGCACCAACATAGAATCTTCCTCCATGCTCATCGTTTATTAAGGGTAATCCATAATTGAAACTAATTACACTACTTTCATTGAGCACAATATATCCTCCAAATCCATAGGTGGCAGAATAGCGAGAGCCGGTATCATTGTAAAACGGTATCAGTAGCTTGTCTTTGATTTTAATTTCCTGTGAAATAAAATATTGATCCATAAAAAATGACAATTCTATTGAAATGGTATTTGATAATAGAGATCGTTGTAGTATTGATCGTTTTAATTCTAAATTGCTTAGGATGAATCCATCAGCAAGCATGCGGTTTCTGGGTTTTCCGCGTAAGGTGAATACGCCGCCTATTCCATCAACGTTCAATCTAGAATCATAATATTGACTTAACAATTCGTAGGGGATATCTCCAGAGAGTTTGTTTTGAAAGCTCAATCTCGACATTAAGATAGTTTTACGACTTTTTACAGGAATATAGTTTCGAATGGTCAATACTGTTTTTATGAAATGTTGCCCCTTAAAGTCAGACGATCCGATGAGCATGGCTTCATGCCAATAACCTTTTGTACAATAAAATTGATTGTTTCTGTTTTCTGCAATTAAACCGACGTTATATTGAAAGTAACCTCCTGCATTTTTGAGAAGTTTATTGGAGGTGTAGGTGTGGATCAATTGACTCGAATCATAAGTTGATTTAGTGTAGGTAATGGATAATCCATTTAGAATTCTTAAGTAAGGAGAACCTATAAATTGTTGATGATCAAACCTGAATTTGTAAAATTCTTTTTTATGCTTGTAATATAGAGCGGATATGAATTCAGGGTGTTCGGGATCAATCAGTTGTTCGGAGTACAATGATTGATATCCATTGATCCCGAAGAATTCGAATGAATCATCTTTCGAAGCAGAAAATTCGATAAAGCATTTCGACTTTCTTAATAGTGAATTGCTTTCAAGAAGAAGTACGGATTGAAAATTTTTTTTCGTTGAATGAAATCCACGCAAAAAAAGATTGTCAGTAAAGGGTCGTTTTTCAGAATTTATTTCTGATCGTTTGATTCGAAAGACATTTATCGTTGCGCCATATCTTAAGCCATTGTCAGAATCGTAAGCAAGAATTGGTATAAAGTTTCCTTTTGTGATGAATATGCTGTCTTTGTTCTGTAGTTCTTCAAAATTGGTTTGACAGAAAAATGTCAATGTTGGCAACACCCACAATATAATTAATCCGAGGGTTTTCATGAATTGTAAGAAAAAAGCCGGCGAGCCGGCTTACAAGTAGTGGTTCATTAGAAAGGTAAATCGTCGTCCTCGTCAGACGATGATCCTTCGGTATTCGATGCAACTATTGGAGCCGGTATTGGATCTAACGCCATTGCAGACGGACCGCCCAAAGGAATTCCTTGTCCTTGTCCAACTTTCTCGATTCTCCAAGCCTCTATTGTATTAAAGTATTTCACTTCTCCTTGCGGGCTTGTCCACTCTCTCCCCCTTAAATTAAAGGACACTTCGATTTGCTCACCAACAGTTACATTATCCAACAGAGCACATTTATCTTGCGTCGCCTGGAATGTAATATGTTGTTCGTATGGACCTGAATTATCCGTTAAAACAAATTCTCTTTTAGAAAATTTCTCTGATACTTGAACGGTTTCGTTCACCACCTTTACGGTTCCTGCAATTTTAAACATATTGGTTATTGTTAGTTGTTAGTTGTTAGTTTATCCATTATTGAACGACAATAAAGTCATCCATGCTTCCTCAAGATTGTTTTGTGCCAACAGTGACTTCGCTCTTGAATGGAGCGCTTTTTCCAATTCTACCGGATTGCCTTCTAAAGATACAAATAATTCGCTTAGCTCCAAAAGCTTGAATTCATTTACATCTGTTTCATTAGGAATTTCCTCTATACTCCCTAATTTGCCTAAATCATTGGCAGATAGAATCGAACTGTTGCGAATGTCTTCAGGAATCTTATCGTAGCCTATTCCGCATGTAGTAATTGGTTTTGGGATTTCGAACATAGAATTACTATCTGCACGGCAGTACCAATTACCCCCCATTCGACATACCAAATCAATTTTCTTTTGGTCGATCATGCCATTTTCATCTAACAGCGATTCATGAATATGCATTCTTAATACTTCACAAATAATTAAGCTGCCAGATCCCGGTCCGTCACCCAATTCTGTTACATTTACAACCTTGCACTCCATTTGAACGGGTGATTCCCCGACTCGTTTAGGTTTTACTAAATCAGATTGCAATGGTGTAAAGCCGGCCTTGATGAATTCACTCGTTCCGGCAGGATAAGGGGAGCTGGCGATACTCATCTGATAAACCATACTGTAGTTAACTACGTTAATTACTACCTCCGGATGTACTTTTACATTATTGTAGGTGTCTTTTGTAGCACCTGTTCGACCTGATCGCGAGGGTGAAAAAATAAGAATTGGTGGATTTGCGCTGAAAACATTAAAAAAACTAAATGGGGCTAAATTGTCATTCCCCTCTGCATCGATTGTGGATGCGAAGGCAATAGGTCGGGGCCCTATTGCTCCCAATAGGTACTGATGAACTTTTTGTACACCTATTTCTTTTGGATTAATGCTTATCAAAGCTGTGTTTGTTGAATAACAAATATAGGCTAATATGGCGTTTTGTTGACGTCATAGATTCTAATCTTTTCCACAATTTTTTGGTATTGACGCCAAAAATCAAAATACACACAGCGTATTTTAGTAAAATTATCACTACTTTTACCATTCAGTTATGGATACGATACTCAAACGAGAGTTCAACAGTTGAAATATTTTTTTGCGGATGTGGTGAAATTGGTAGACACGCTAGACTTAGGATCTAGTGCCGAGAGGTGTGCGGGTTCGAGTCCCTCCATCCGCACAATATGGTCTCGTTAGTTTTTTCGAGGCCATTTTTGTTTTTACAGGTTAATTTAAAATAAATGAATGTAACAAGACATGATGTGGATGCACTTAATGCGGTGCTGAAAGTGAGGATTGAGCAAGAAGATTACCAATTGAAGGTGAAAGCCGCTTTGGAAAAGTATCGTAAAACTGCAAAAGTTCCCGGATTTAGGCCGGGTCATGTTCCGTTTGGATTGATCCAGAAGCAATATGGCAAGGCCGTTTTGGTTGATGAATTGAATCGAATTGTAAATGATGGATTATATCGATTTATTGAAGAGAGTAAAATAGATATCCTAGGTAATCCAATCCCTAAAGAAGGTGTTGATGTAACAGGAAGTTTTGATAAACCTGATGCATTTGAATTTGAGTATGAGATAGGCTTAAGTCCTAAATTCGAAATTCCACTTTCTTCAAAAAGCAAATATGACTACTTGCAAGTAAAGGTAGATGAGGATCTCGTAAATAAACAGATTGGGGACCTGACTCGTCGTTATGGTAAACTTGTTTCTGTTGAAGAGGTTGGGAAAAAAGACATGATACTCGTTCAATTTGTAGAATTGAATGAAGATGAGACTATTAAAGAAGGTGGAATAATGCATTCTTCGACCATTTCATTGGAATTCCTTGAAAACGATTCAGTAAAAGTTCCATTCATTGGTAAAAAGAAGGGAGATGTCCTGATCGTGAATCCTTTGCATGTTTCTAAAGGTGGTAAGGATACAGCATCGATGTTAGGAATTAAGGAAGATGAGCTATCAAATATTTCTCAAAAGTTTGAGTTAAAGATTAACGAGATTAAGCGCATGGAACCGGCAGAACTGAATCAGGAACTGTTTGATAAATTATTTGGTCAAGATACGGTTCATTCTGAAAAGGAGCTTAGAGAACGAATTGCCTCTGACCTCAAGGGTATGTTCTCCAATGACTCCGACAGAATATTGACGCGCTCTATTTTTAATGATCTTTTGGAGAAAACAAAAGTAGATCTACCCAACTCTTTTCTCAAAAGATGGATTAAACTTTCCAATGAGAAAGCCATAAGTGAGGAACAAATAGAAGCAGAGTATGATGGTTATGCAAAGAGCTTAAAATGGCAATTGATTCAAGGGAGTATATTTAAGAATAATGATATAAAAGTAGGGGGACAAGAGGTGGTTGAATTCACAAAAGGATTGTTGGTTAGTAACTATGCACAATATGGCATACCGGCACCTGATGATGCTGAGTTAACCAATTCTGCCATGTCTGTTCTTAAAAATAAGGAAGAGGCCGGTCGAATCCATGATATGCTGGCAGAACAAAAATTGACGACTTATTTTAAGGAAACTGTCAGACTCAACGATAAACTTGTCTCGTATGATGAGTTTCTTGAAATAGCTTCGAAGTAATTCCAGGCATTAGAAGTATCTATAATTTCACCTCAACTTGGTTGGTTTTTTTTTTTAATAGATTACTTTATGTGGACATTTTTCAGTCTACTTCTGTAGAAATTTTTCAATGGAGATAAATATTGCCATGAGAGTTCAATGAATCCGTTAAAGATGGAAATAAGAACTAACGAATATAAATATCAAAAGGTAATCGCATTTGAATTCCTGTTCGTGAAGCGATAGTTCTAAGTTCGTCGTAATAAGACTGAAACTCGTACGGCAATTTGTTTTTTACGCTTATGAAACTGTTGTCATTTTCTTCATCGTTGTATTCTTCCAGTAATTCTAATAATTTGTCTTCCTTTTGTTGTGGGTAATATAGTATGCGTTGATCTTTTATGTTCGCTTGTTTAGCTGCGTACGCTATAGCTTCTTTCAATCCACCAAGTTTATCGACCAGACCGATCTCCAAAGCATCAGATCCTGTCCATACTCGTCCCCGAGCAATGAAGTTTACCTGATCTTTTTTCATTTTTCTTCCCTCTGCTACTCGATTTATGAATTGCGCGTATATGGAGTCTACTGTAGATTGAACCATAGTTGCTTCATCTGCAGTGAGTTTTCGGTTAAGACTCATTATAGAGTGTTTATTTGTTGCGGCTCTATCGAATGTTAATCCAAGCTTGTTCTCAAACATTTTTCCAAGATAAGGTATCAATCCAAACACACCAATTGAGCCCGTAATTGTCGTTGGCTCAGCAAAAATAGTTGTTGCCGGAGCAGAAATATAATATCCTCCCGATGCAGCCAGGTCGCCCATGGATACGATCACTTTTTTACTCTTGTTTGTTAAATACACTTCTCTCCAGATTACATCACTGGCAAGTGCACTTCCTCCCGGACTATTTACCCGGAAGACAATTGTTTTGACGGACTTATTCTTTCTCGCCTCGCGGAATAGTTTGCAAATCTTTTCCGATGATAATTCATCCCCATCGGTTGAAATTTCTCCTTCTGCCAAGATTACAGCGATGTTTGGTTTATCATTTTTTGTAAGAAGTTGATTCTGCTTGAACTTTTTTCGTGCGTATTTTTCAAATGCTAACATATTCAAATCATCTTCATTATCCATTCCCAGTTTTTTAGCAAAGAGAGCATTGATTTCGTCACGGTATTTTAATCCATCTAACAGTTTAAATTTCATAGCGTCATCCGCGCGCTTCACCTTTAAGCTGTCGGCAATGGTATTTAAATCTTCGGGCGACAGATTGCGATCTTTTGCAATTTCATTTCGAATATCATCCCATATGACAGATAGATAGTTGTTGATTTGAAGCCTTGATGAGTCGCTCATTGTAGTTTGTACAAACGGCTCAACAGCGCTTTTGAAATCATTGTCAGATCCACGGAAAACTTGAATCGCTACATCTAATTTATCGAGAGTTCCTTTGAAAAAGGTTAGCTCTGTGCCCAAGCCGGTGAATTCCATAGTTGAAGAAGGGAACCCATAAACTTCTTTTGCGACAGAAGAAATGTAATATTCTTTTTGGGAGATAAATTCACCGGAGTTATATGCTACTACAAACTTTCCACTTTTCTGAAAATTGCCGATGGCAGATCTAATTTCCTTTGCCGTGGAATACCCGCATTGAAGATCCGTTATCTCAAGAAATAATCCTTTAATCTTCGAGTCATTTTTGGCAACTTCCAGTCCGTGTAAAATATCGCATAGTCCGATCGACATATTCAAGTTCAGTTGGCTTGGATCTATTTTGACATCTGAGCGCTCCTTGATCTCACCATCTAGTGTCATATGTAAAATTGATTTGCTTTTGACAGCCAGAGGTTTAGGTCCAAATTCACCAAAACTCCCAATGAGACCACCTACAATTAATGTAAAAATGAGGATGCCAATAATGGAAATGACAATTCCGGCTAATAAGCTGGGCCAGAATATTTTGCCAAAAGAAACGTTTTTTTCACCCATAGAGCTAAAATTTTGTTGTACGAATGTAGATGAATTATATCGTACATCCAACTGAATTTAAATTTGTAGTGTCAGTTACTGCCAAAAATTAAAGAGTTATTTCGGGTGTCGGTAAATAAATTTATAAAAGTACCTTTGTTAAAGTAAGCTCCTAATCGGCATCTAATTTTCATCAACCTTTGGGAACATCTAGAATTGGATTGAAAAATGCATAAGAAGAATGAATACCCTTTATTAAATCCAAATTTGTTCATTAATGAAAGAACATTTATGAAGTGAAATGAATAGTATCGGCTTGCCTAACATGAGTTATGAGTAGTTTTTTTCAGGATCGAAGTGTAATTATTGCAACGATGCATGGAAAGGAGGTTGTGCTTTCAGAAATCCTGGCATCCGTGGGAATGGAAATTATTACGTCTGAAAATCTGAATACTGACCAGTTCGGAACATTTAGTGGTGAAATACCAAGGCATGACGATTCCATCGTTACATTGAGAAAGAAATGTTTACTTGCCAATCAAGTTACCGGCATTGATCTTGTTGTTGCAAGTGAAGGTTCGTTTGGTCAGCATCCATTCATTCCTTTTATTTCTGCTGATGAGGAATTTCTGATGCTTAAGGATTTTAAAACGAATTTCGAAATAGTGGTTAAAGAACTTTCTACTGATACAAATTTTGATTCTCGGAGGATTTCAGACAGTAATGAATTATGCTTGTTCGCTGAAAAAATTGGTTTTCCTGATCATGGACTTATACTTAAATCAGAAAATAGGATTGCGAAAGGGTTTCGAGATAGTACTCATTTGGAGCAGATTTTTAATGAAATGTTGATCAAAGATCGGCATGGGGTGGTCGTGGAAACAGATATGAGAGCCATGAATAATCCAACTCGCATGAAGGTTATAGGGTTGGCGGCTTTGAAATTGAAAAATGCTATTCTTTCTTGTTGCCCGAAATGCCAAAGGCCTGATTTCACTGTTAAAGATTTCGTTCCGGGATTGCCATGTGGAGGATGCCATATGCCTACAGAGTCAGTATTATTAGAGATTCTTAAATGTAACCATTGTGGTATCACTGAAGAACGAATGTCAAAAAAGAAATTTGAGGACCCAATGTTTTGTAATTATTGTAATCCGTGAAGACAGAGATTAGCCAAGATATTCAAAAAGTTGTTGAATTACTTCAAAAGGGTAATCCAGTCGCTGTTCCAACGGAAACCGTTTATGGTTTAGCAGCGAATGGTTTCGATCCGGATGCAGTTCGACGTATCTATGAAGTTAAGGGTAGACCTTCTTATAACCCTGTTATCTTACATTTTTCAACCAAGGAAAAGGTATTTCAAGCTGTAACTCAGGCACCGCTTTGGGCGAATGAACTTATGGATTACTTTTGGCCGGGACCTCTCACGCTCGTGTTACCCAAGGCTCGACATATTCCGGATATTGTGACAGCCGGTTTGGATACAGTTGCAGTTCGAATTTCTGCTCATCCGTTGATGTTGCAAATTTTTAAAAACATTGATTTTCCATTGGCTGCGCCCAGTGCAAACCTCTTTGGACGAATTAGTCCAACACGGCCCGAACATGTATTTCAAGACCTCAACGGAAGAATTCAGATGATTCTAGACGGGGGACCTTGTCAATATGGGGTAGAGTCCACCATTGTTGGGATAGATGAAAGTGGTTCTCCTATACTACTTCGACACGGCTCGATTTCGAAGGAAGACATTGAAGAGAAAATTGGGCGAATAAACGAGGTAAGAAGTGATTCTGATACTCCTGCAGCACCCGGAATGCTGAAGAGTCACTATGCTCCTAGGACGCCGTCTTTTCTTGTCGATGAGTTAACTCCATGGATTGAAAAATTAAATCATCTCCAACTGGGCATGCTCTGTTTTACCCCATCTGAAGGTCCGGATGATCCCAGAGTCAGGGTATTGTCTCCAAGTGGAAATCTTCAAGTAGCTGCCAGAGAATTATACAGGGTAATGCACGAACTGGATCAGCTTAAACTGGATGTCTTGCTATTTAAGTCTTTTCCTAACTATGGATTGGGGGTTTCCATCAACGATAAGCTACACAGAGCTACAAGGCCAACAATTGAACTACGTAAATTTTTAAAATCATGAATTTTGATTTGTTAATTGAAAACCTGAAGAATCCTGCACTTTTATTTTTTTTCTTGGGAGTAGTTGCCACTTTTTTGAAAAGTGATTTGAGAATCCCACCGAATTCATCAAAATTTATTTCCTTGTATCTACTTTTTGCAATAGGATTCAAAGGAGGGCAAGAACTTGCTCATCATCAAATTACTTCTGAGATTATTGGTACTATAGTCTTTGGAATGTTTTTGTCCGTAATTATTCCATTATACACGTTTTTTGTTCTTCGTCCAAAAATGGGAGTTGAGAATTCCGGAGCAATAGCCGCTGCCTATGGTTCGGTAAGCGCCGTTACATTTGTTACTGCAGCATCATTTCTTGAGGCAAAATCCGTAAATTTTGGAGGTCATATGGTTGCAGTTATGGCATTTATGGAAGCACCGGCAATAATTGTCGGGGTTTTGATGATTCATTTATTTAGTAAGGGAACGTACCAGGGTCATCAACCTATTCAGACCACGATAAAACATGCTTTGACCAATGGAAGCGTACTCCTCATTTTGGGTAGTTTATGCATCGGATTTGTTGCTTCTGAGGAACAGGCTATAGGCATCAAGCCATTTACTACTGATCTTTTCAAAGGTTTTCTAGCTCTATTTTTATTGGATATGGGAATTACAAGTGGCTCAAAATTGAAAGATTTCCTGAAGTCGGGTTGGTTTACCCTTTTATTCGCTGTTTTTGTCCCCCTTGTTAATGGTAGCTTGGTCGCCCTTATTTCTAGATGGATTGTGTCAAATCCTGCCGATGGGTTTATACTTTCTGTACTTGCGGCTAGTGCCTCTTACATCGCTGTTCCGGCGGCTATGAAAATTGCCGTTCCGAAAGCCAATCCAGGCATCTTTGTACCTATGGCTCTCGCAGTTACTTTTCCTTTCAATATCACTATTGGCATGCCTTTTTACTATTTTTTGTGTTTATTCTAACCATGCATTGTTTCACTTTTGCGATTTTTTTCCATCAGATTAGCTTCAACAATGAGGAAATCCCCCCAACATTTATCGATATCTATACCGTTACTATATTTTCTGGCAAATCCTAAAAATGTGGTGTAGTGCCGTGCTTCACTTTCCATTAGCGAACGATAGAATTCGCTCAAATCCTCGTCTCTTATCTCCTCAGATAGGATTTTGAAACGTTCGCAACTTCTTGCTTCTATCATGGCAGAAAAAAGCATCTGGTTAACAAAAAATCCCTTCTTTGAGCTCTGTGTTTTTGTTTGTTTCAGATATTTTGCCAGGTCATTTACATAGGCATCTTTTCTCTCAAACCCCAAAGAGAGTCCTCTTTCCTGAAGTTTTTTATGAACCATGTCAAAATGGGTCATTTCTTCCTGACAAATCGCCGTCATGGCTTCGACAAGGTCACTGTACATGGGATATTGAATAATCAGAGAAATGGCATTACTCGCTTCTTTTTGTTCGCAGTAGGCATGATCAGACAGGATCTCTTGAATGTTCTTTTCTGCTATGTTTATCCACCTTGGGTCAGTGGGCATTTTGAGACCTAACATCTTTTTTCTTGTAAAGTTAAAATAGACAAAATATAGAAGCGTAACGATTCGCTATTTTTGAATCAAATTGTTTGCTAATGAAAATTCTTCTTTCCTTGGGAATGGTTTGTATCGCATTTGCCGTGTTAGGACAAAAACGTGACGAGCCCAAACTCATAGTAAGTATTGTTGTTGACCAAATGTGCTATGACTATTTGTACCGTTTTGAACAGAAATTCTCTAAAACTGGTTTTCTGAAACTAATGCAGCGGGGAATGAACTGTCGAAATGCACGTTACAATTACGTGCCAACCTATACCGGTCCGGGACATGCATCGATCTATACCGGTACCACACCCTCAAATCATGGCATCGTTGCCAACGACTGGTATGACAGAGTTTTTGATAAGCGGGTGAACTGCGTTGAAGATACAACGATGAGTTCCGTAGGCAGCTTACCATCCCGGGAAGGTCAATGTTCTCCGAGACATTTGAAGACAACCATGGTTTCAGATCAGCTGAAACTTACTTATCCCGAATCAAAAGTGATCTCATTATCCATTAAGGATCGGGGGGCGATACTTCCCGGCGGACACCTTAGTGACGGTTCATATTGGTTTGATTCGTATTCGGGTAAGTTTATCACGAGTACGTATTTTAAGAAGGAGTTACCGGCTTGGGTCATGGATTTCAACAAAGAACAACGACCCCAAAAGGCATTAAATTCCATTTGGACTACCCTCTATGAACCATCGACATATACAGAAAGCGGACCGGATAATTCACCCTACGAACAACTATTGCCGGGTAAAGAAACACCAACTTTTCCATATGATTTTATTCAGATGAATAAAAACAACAGCGACTTTTCATTATTTACATATTCACCTGATGCAAATACGGCTCTTACGGATCTGG
>JBIKYP010000072.1:0-11529 GCA_044355195.1 Crocinitomicaceae bacterium
GCAAAAGGAATCATTAAAGTGAAGTATGACACAAAACGTCCGGGTGCCATTAATAAGTCAGTAACAATTACTTCAAATGCTGTAAATGGTTCTTTTGATTCTGCTACGAAAACAAGTACCAGTATTCTTCGAATCAAAGGAAACGTTCTTCCGGCACCTGAGGGTCAGGCTCCGGTAAATAATTTGGGAGCCCCAACAAATAATTGACAGTTAATTCTCTCATCTTTATAAGTTTATAAAATGTTCCGCCTTCTCGCTTGTTGAGGAGGCGGATTTTTTTACTGCAATCTCACAAACCGGTCAGTAAATCGCTCATGTTGATAAAAATCTTCCTAAGAGCTTCTAAAATTCGGTAACTTTAGATTCAATTTTTTCTCGCAATGTTCCTCATTTTTGATACTGAAACAACCGGATTTCCAAGAGATTGGAATGTGCCTCATACCGACACTTCAAACTGGCCCAGAGTTGTTCAGATCGCTTGGCAATTGCATGATGAAATTGGTCGGCTTATCGAACACAAGGATTTTCTCATTCGACCCGATGGATTCGATATTCCTTTTGATGCCGAGAAGGTACATGGAATCTCTACCGAGTTAGCTCATCTCGGGGGTGATTCTTTGCATGATGTTTTTGTCTTGTTCAATAAAGCACTCTCCAAAGCAACATTTTTGGTGGGGCAGAACTTGAATTTTGATCTAAACGTAGCTGGTTGTGAATTTGTTCGTTTGGGTCAGGAAACACTGTTGCATTCTTTACCTGTATTAGATACCTGCACTGAACTTACGGCAGAGTTATGTCAATTGCCCGGAGGAAAGAACGGTCGACCTAAACTTCCTACCTTGACAGAATTGCATCAATATCTTTTCAATAAACCCTTTGAAGAGGCGCACAATGCAACTGCAGATGTTGAGGCGACAGCACGTTGTTTCTTTGAATTGATCAGAAGAGAGCATTTCACGTTGGATCAATTACAGCAACGAAGTATATTTTATACCGAATTTAAGGAGTTCAATACCAATGTGATCGAACTAATCGGATTGAAGCATGTTAACCTGAAAGAGGAAAGCAAGAAATTAAAAGATTCTAGATCAACAACTTCTGAGTCATTTGTTGACCATGAAGATTTGAGTTCACTCATAGACCTTCCATTCGCACATTTACACAATCATACACAGTTTTCGATTCTTCAATCAACTATCGATGTCAACGGATTAGTGGCAAAGGCAGTTGAATACGATATGCCGGCTGTAGCACTTACCGATACAGGAAATATGATGGCTGCCTTTCACTTTGAGCGGGCGGTTAGTAATCACAATAAAAATATAAGGTTAGATCGTGAGAAAGCCCTTTCAAAGGGTGAGTCTCATGATAAAAAGGAATTACTTCCAATTATAGGTTGTGAATTTTATTTGTGCAGAAATCTTGAAGATAAATCACAAAAAGATAATGGTTATCAGGTAGTTTTTTTAGCGAAGAATAAAAAGGGGTATCACAACTTGGTGAAACTGGCTTCGATAGCCTACACAAAGGGGATGTACTATGTTCCAAGGATTGACAAAAATGTGCTTCAGCACTATTCCTCGGATCTTATTGTGTTAACAGGGAATATGTATGGCGAGATTCCACAATTGATCCTTAACGTAGGGGAGAAACAGGCTGAGGAAGCTCTGCTATGGTGGAAAGAAATGTTTGGCGAAGATTTATATCTCGAAGTTATGCGTCACGGACAAGAAAATGAAGACCGCGTAAACGATACATTGGTTCGATTTTCTAAAACTCACGGCGTTAAACTTGTAGCGACAAACAATACCTATTATTTATATAAAAAGGATTCAGAAGCACACGACGTCTTGCTTTGCGTGAAGGATGGGGAATTGGTATCTACTCCGAAGGGTCGGGGTAGGGGATATAGATATGGTTTAGATAACGAAGAGTATTATTTTAAGTCCTCGGATGAAATGAAGCGTTTGTTTACTGATCTTCCTGAGGCAATTCAATCTGTAGGTGAGATCATTTCTAAATGCGAATCATATAGCCTAGCCAGAGAGGTCTTGTTACCGGCATTTGACATTCCTGTTGAATTCCAAGATCCTTTGGATTTGGAAAATCAAGGAAAACGTGGGGAAAATAATTATTTACGCTTTTTATCCTATGAAGGAGCTAAACGGAGATATAAGGAAATAACTGATGGGATTAAAGAACGACTCGATTTTGAGTTGGCTACCATTGAAAAAACGGGTTACCCCGGATATTTTCTCATAGTTCAGGATTTTTGTCAGGCTGCTCGTGATATGGGGGTATCGGTAGGTCCGGGGAGGGGATCAGCCGCAGGTTCAGTTGTGGCCTATTGTATAGGAATTACCAATGTTGATCCAATTGCTTACGACCTGCTTTTTGAACGTTTCCTCAACCCGGATCGTGTTTCGATGCCGGATATTGATATAGATTTCGATGATGAGGGGCGAGGCCGTGTGATTGATTGGGTAATTAACAAGTATGGAGCAAATCAGGTGGCTCAGATCATTACTTACGGAACAATGGCGGCTAAGTCATCTATAAGAGACACTGCCAGGGTGTTAGATTTACCTCTACCGGATGCAGACCGCATTGCTAAACTGGTTCCCGATATTTCTCTAGCCAAATTATTCAAGTTAAGTGATCTGGAATTGGCGGATAAACTGAAGAATAATCAGGATGATATTGCCAGAGCGAAACAGTTGAAAGCAATAGCGGAAGGAAATAATCTCGAGGCTCGAGTGGTGAAGCAAGCTACTCAACTTGAAGGTTCAGTTAGAAATACAGGAATCCACGCTTGTGGCGTCATCATTACGCCTGATGACATAACGAACTTCGTGCCGGTGGCTACTGCCAAGGATTCTGACATGTTTTGTACACAGTATGACAACTCCGTGGCTGAATCAGCCGGACTTCTCAAAATGGACTTTCTGGGATTGAAAACACTTACTTTAATCAAGGACGCAGTTCGTAATGTAAAGTTGAACAAAGGGATAGATCTTGATCCAGACACCTTTCCTATCGATGATGAAAAGACTTACGAGCTTTTCCAGCGTGGTGAAACCGTGGGAATTTTTCAGTATGAATCCCCCGGAATGCAAAAATATATGCGAGAACTAAAGCCGACGGTTTTTGCGGATCTTATTGCAATGAATGCGCTTTATCGACCCGGTCCGCTGGAATACATCCCTTCGTTTATAAAGCGTAAGCATGGAGTTGAACCAATCATTTATGATCTCGATGATTGTGAGGAATTCCTTAAGGAGACCTATGGGATTACGGTCTACCAGGAGCAGGTAATGCTGCTATCTCAGAAACTTGCCGGATTTACTAAAGGTGAAGCGGATACCCTCCGAAAGGCGATGGGTAAAAAGCAGAAGGATGTCCTAGATAAACTGAAACCGGCTTTTCTAGCGGGTGGGACAGATAAGGGACATGATTCTGAAAAGTTAGAAAAGATTTGGCGCGACTGGGAAGCATTTGCTTCTTATGCCTTTAATAAGTCGCACTCGACTTGTTATGCTTGGATTGCATATCAAACTGCATATTTGAAGGCAAACTATCCTGCTGAATATATGTCTTCGGTCCTGTCGAACAATATGAACGATATTAAGCAGGTTTCTTTTTTCATGGAGGAATGTAAGCGTATGGGCTTACCGGTTCTTGGTCCGGATGTAAATGAGTCGAACTACCAGTTTACGGTGAACAAAGAAGGAGCGGTTCGCTTTGGGTTAGGGGCGATTAAGGGGCTTGGAAGCGGTCCTGTGGAGGCCATTACCACGGAGCGCACACAGGGAGGATCATTTACATCGATTTTTGATATGACTCGCAGAGTGAATTTGCGTCTATGTAACAAAAAGGCTTTCGAGAGTTTAGCCTATGCCGGTGGATTTGATTCTTTCAAAGGAATTCATAGGGCACAGTACTTCAAAGAGGATGGTAGTGGCCGCTTATTCATTGAAAATGCAATTAGATATGGAGCGACATTTCAAGAAAACGGAAATTCTTCTCAAACAACGATTTTCGACCTTCCGGGTGAAACAGTGAAAATTCCGGAACCTGAAATTCCAAAGTCTGAGGAATGGAGTGGAATTTACAAGCTGAATCGAGAGAAAGAGGTAGTAGGTATATTTATTTCAGGTCACCCTCTCGATGATTTCAAAGTTGAGATTCAATCATTTTGTAATGGTAACATTTCCATGCTGAATGATTTGCAACAGCATAAAGGAAAGGAGTTGACGATAGCTGCAATTGTATCCGACGCAGAACATCGAACCACACGCAATGGTGATCCGTTTGGAACTTTACTCATTGAAGATTATAATGATTCCTCTAAATTATTCCTTTGGAGGGAAAATTATCTGAAGTACAAGCACTTTTTGCAACCGGGCGCTTTTATATATTTGAAAGGTAGAATTGAACTTCCGCTGCGAAGGAATGATCTTGAATTTGTCATTCATTCCATTGATATGTTACAAAATTTAAAGGAAAATAAGGCGACTAGTCTTCATCTGAAACTTTCTGCGAAATCACTTGATCAGGTAACAATAATGGATTTGAACAGGATATTTATGGAAAATACGGGCAGATGTCAACTTCATTTCACAGTAGTAGATCCGTTGGATGGAATAGAGTTAAGAATGAATTCCAAGACTGTCAAAATAGACCCAAATAATGCAGTTTTTGATGAATTGAAGCGCTTGAATATTGAATTTGAGATTCGCTGATTATTCCAAAATGGAACGCAGTTCTTTGAGCTCATTTAACTTCTCCAGATTTCCGACTTGCTGAAATGATGCAATAAGATTAGTGAGCATGCGTCGGATGATTGAACTATTGGAGCAAGGTTCGAAGTATTCACGCTTATGGTTTAATCTGTGACCATCAAGAAATTCTTTAACAGCATTTGAGTCGAGTATGCTTCCTTTCGAAAAAGGATTAATGTAGAACAGGACGCCAAATTCATTTTTTTCCGGCAAAAATAATCCCGACCCATTCTCATCCATATACGCCAAGATGAAATGATTTGGCAGATTTACACCATATACAGGCATATCTAAGGATTGAGCTATACAACTGTATATAAGGGAGAGGCTGAGTGGATTTCCTTTGCGAGATTCCATGACCATGTTTATATATGAATTCATGGGTGAATAATAGTGTTTTGCGTCCCCATGAAAATTGTGGATTCCAAAAAAGATTCGATTAAAAATTTTTATCTTTTCGAAAGCTGTTTGCTTATTATTCAATTCAAGCCAAACATCTCTTCTGATTTGTTGAAGACCCTCAAGGATTAATTCGTCTTTAAGCCCCGGATATTGATATTTGGCTACAATGATTGCCCCCCGCATCAGATCTTTGTCATTCGAATTGTACCACGATGACAGTTGAAGTTTGACTTCCTCAAATTGTATGTCGTGTATAATTTGCTCAACTCGACCCTGAAAAATAAGTCCGAAGCTATCTTCTTCCCACGAATTTTCAAGATAGGGAATTACCGTAGAACCATAAGAGAGCAATTTGTCTCGTACGTGCTCAAAAACCGATTCGTCGGGGTCATCGATTAATTTGATCAGCGCTACAATCGACTTTTCATCTTTCATTAAAGCAAAAGTATGGCAGCGTCACATTTATTATTGATGATGTAGGTTCTTCTTTTCAAGGCCAAATTGTTAATTCCTGAAATTTATCTTGAATTGAAACTTTTGGAGATCACTAACGTTAAAAAATATACGGATCAATTTTTTAACATTTACAGGTTAAAGAAAAGGAGGAATTTCTTCGGAGACTCCTTTTATATTTAGCACTTATTCATGATAGATCGTTTAGTTCACATTGTAAATTCGAATGAACAAATCACACTATACGAAAAAATAGATCAGAATGCTGCCTGTGATCATTTAATTGACTAATAAAGCCCTTAACTTCTGTAATGATTGCTTATTTTGCAGGCTATTCAAAGCATTTTTAATTTTATTTTTCTCCTGGCGGGTTAAATGCCAAGACAAAGAGATTTTATCTTTTTGATTTTCTCTTAAATTAAAAGTGACAAGTTTTATCGGTACTTGGAAAGAGTTAAGTGCAATGTTAAGGTATTGTTCCTGATCAAAATCCTGTGTTCTGGGAAAATTGTTATACATATTACCGAATGGAAGGGTAAATTTATTTGTCAATGATATGTGATGATATGATTCATTTTTCAAGACTTTTTTTGTGTCCCGAATCGACAGAAGTATTACCCCTGATGTGTGTTGCTCGATCCAAGCCCGATTTGCATAGAGGTAATTTAAAGCTGTCTTTATTCCATAGTTGTCCCTTATTCCTGCGTCCATGAGAAGTATTTCCGGACTTGTAGGCATAGTTACCATAGGCATAATAAATGGGAAGGTGGCCGAGGTGCGAAGTGCAGAAATAAATCGAAGATCTTGAGGGTTGTTTTCTTTAAAAAATGTTTGGTAATCAATGCATTCGAATGACGTTTTAACCTCGCCATTCAAGGGTTGGGGTTCCGTCATAAAACTTAGGGACTGGGCTGATAGATAAAGCCGTCTGCCATCATTCACAATGGTCGGCGTTAAAATCATTAATGGGATATCTGCTCTTTTTTCCAGAAGTTCATAATGTCCTAATGGATGATCGAGTAAGCCATTCGTGTTTTCATTTAGTTGTTCTTCAAACGCATAGCCTCGATCCACGGGATAAATATGTCCATTGTAGCTAAATTTTTGGAATCTGTAAAAAAGATCTTTGGTAGACAATGAAAAAGAGAGTTTGTTAAGTAAATCTTTTCCAAGATTGTTTAGATACTCTTCGTTTTGGAGATTTCCTGTCGAAACCTTATTACTGCGCAGAAGCAATTCTCTGTAGTATGCCGCACCAATCATTCCTCCCGATGCACCGGTAATCATGTTGATGTGTTTAGAAAGCTTGTTGTTCAAACTTGCATCACAATACTGAAGTACACTGAAGGTCCATAATGCACTTCTGGATCCACCGCCTGAGGTTGTCAAGATGACAATTTTAGGTTTGTGCTCCTTCGTTTTTTGTTTCCAATTCGTAAGAATTTGATCCATGTTTCGGCGCGACGCCTCGAAATTCTCTTGATTAATGGAATTTTGACGTATTTCACTTATATTGTATTTCTTTATTTTACTTTTTTCATAGCTAAGTCCATATGCAAAGTTGGTATAATTGAAGAAGGCCGTATTTTGACTGAGGTAGTTCAGTAGGTAAATGGAAATAAATAGGATAGGGTAGGTCCAACGATGAAACCAAGACATGAGTGCACTAAAAATCATGTGTAAAATGGTTAGCATGAGAACAATACTCATTGCCGCAGGAAATTCAAAGAGTGAGTAGTCAATGAATTGTCCTGAAATAATAAATGCGGTGATAGTTATTATTTCGAAAATAGAGGCATTAATTCTGTTTTGAGCGAATATATTTTCGATGATATTTCGATCTAAATGTTTGGTAGAACGACTTTGAAAAATCCTCAAATTTTTTCCAATGTAGTAGTAGTATTGTTCCTTTTCAGTTCTAAAATAATTGTACCATTTGATTTTTGATTTTACAACTGATTTAATCGGATTGTTAGAGGTTTCTTCCGGAGGGATACGCTCACCTTTTTCCCTGGTGGTTGGAAAGAAATAAAATATGGACAAAATCATAAAGCTGATGAAGCCACCTGAAAATCCCATAATGTAAGTTGCAACTTGTGTTCCTGCGGCAAATTCTTGTTCCAATTGAAAAATAGCCATCTTCTTGAGGTAATATAAGATGAAAATTATCGGTAAAAGAGTGTTGTTGATGCAGAACTTAAAAAAGGGACGGGATACTGTGGCTAAAAAGGGATAACGCGGGCCAAGTTTGATGTAACTATAGGTATTAAAAGCCATCGTAAAACCGCCAATGGCAAAACCAAGTAGAGCGAACGACCAAACACTAACTTTTCCAAGATATTCCGGAGAAAAGAATAAGAGTGGGATCCCGAACGAACGACCGAATGATTCTGCAATTATAAGAAAAAGAAAACTCCAGTAAAAAAGAGAGATTAAGTTGTATTTTAAGTGACCAAACAAGATTTGAACAGGAAAAAAAGTCCTAATAAATACAAATGGTTGTGTGATCTTCTCGAACATAAAATCAATGTACTTATTTTTTTTGACTTTTTGGGAAGTTGTGTAAGAAATCTTTCTTGGAGATTAACAAGTCTGATTCACATGCAGAATATTGAGTCTTTTTTAATAACGCGTTAATCATTTTGATAACCGCTGATCAATGAGGCAAAGACTTCCGGAACTGAAATGGGACGCATAGTATTTCGATTCACAAATACAAGAGTTGTAGATGCTGTAGCAACAATAGTTTTGTCTGCCTTAAACAGTAAGTAATCAAAATGTATTCGGGCGCCATTAATTTCGGAGATAATTGTGCGAATGGTTAGTTCATCATCATAAAAAGCTGGCTTTAAGTATTTGACGTTATATTCTGAAACGGGCAACATAATACCAATATTTTCCAGTTCTTTATAGGTCATCCCAAGATTACGTATTGCTTCAACTCGACCTACTTCAAAATATTGTGCATAGCAACCGTAATAACAATAACCCATTTGGTCTGTCTCTCCATAACGCACTCGAAGTGTTGTTTCGTGACAGAATGAATATTTCATAAAAAATCTATACGGAGCAGATCTAAAATGGTTGTGTTTCATTTGAAAAAGTTTGAAAATTGACTACACAGAGTTTAAGGTTACAAACCTTATGTTCGTTCGCAATTTATGTTCTTTAAAGTTCACTGATTTCTTGATTTTTTATTGTTTTTGTGAGTAAACTACTTTTATAGTAGACATGTAATTTTTTTTTAAAAATCAACATCTCAAAAGCTTTTTTTTTAACTTTTTTATGTAAACATTTGTCAAACAATTCAACGGACAAAACGCATTCTTTGTATTGTACATTTTTCAGGTTGTATTTAAACAAATTTTGCTAACTAATATAATTAACATTTTAAATGACTAGTGATCACGAAATAGTCTGGAATGCATGTTTGAAAGTTATTAAAGATAACATTTCATTGCAAGCATTTAAAACCTGGTTTGAACCTATCTCACCGGTGAAGTTGGAGTCTAATATTTTGACCATTCAAGTGCCGTCTCATTTTTTTTATGAATGGTTGGAAGAAAATTATATTACTCTTCTTAAGAAGGTAATTAAGAAGGAGTTAGGTCAGGACGGTTCGTTGGAATATAGCATCGTGATGGAAAATAATGCGTCAAATTCTACACCTTACACTGTTAAATTGCCGGCATTAAATAATCGATCTCTCAAGAATGCTCCGGTTTCAATGCCTTTAGATCTGAATGAAAATCAAATACGCAATCCGTTTATTATTCCTGGACTTAAAAAGGTAAATGTTGAATCTAATTTAAATCCCTCATATTCGTTTGAAAATTTTGTAGAAGGTGATTGTAATCGTTTGGCTCGCGCTTCAGGCTATGCGGTAGCAAATAAGCCTGGGGGTACTGCTTTCAATCCATTGTTGATTTATGGTGGAGTGGGACTAGGGAAAACTCATCTTGCCCATGCCATCGGAATTGCCATAAAGAATCAGTTTCCAAACAAAACTATTCTTTATGTGGGCTCAGAAAAGTTTGCACATCAATTTATTGAGGCCATTAAAAATCAAACAACAAATGATTTTATTCATTTCTATCAGATGATTGATGTCTTGATTATTGACGATGTTCAATTTTTTTCCGGAAAAGAACGCACACAGGATGTTTTCTTTCACGTTTTCAATCATTTGCATCAGAACGGTAAACAGATTATTTTAACGTCTGATAAGGCGCCGGTTGAAATGCAAGGTATGGAGCAGCGATTACTTTCTCGCTTTAAGTGGGGACTCTCAGCTGATCTTGGTACACCTGATCTGGAAACTCGTATCGCCATTCTTGAAAAAAAGATGTACGGAAATGGAATCGAACTTCCTCGGGACGTGGTTGAATATTTGGCGTATTCAATTAATACGAACGTTCGTGAGATGGAGGGGGCATTGAATACCTTGCTTGCTCAGGCATCGCTCAACAAGAAAGCGATTACGCTTGAACTTGCCAAACAGATGGTAGATAAGTTTGTGAAAAATACAGCTCGTGAGGTTTCTATCGAATATATTCAAAAAGTGGTATGTGATTACTTTGATCTTCCGATTGAAATGCTTAAGTCAAAAACTAGAAAGCGTGAGGTAGTGCAAGCACGTCAGATATCCATGTATTTTTCTAAAAAAATGACTAAATCATCATTAGCAAATATAGGAGCTCATTGCGGAGGTAAAGACCACGCTACTGTTTTACATGCATGTAGGACCGTTATGAATCTTTCCGAAACCGATAAACAATTTAGAGGATACCTGGAAGAATTAGAGAAAAAATTGACTATTCAATAAAAAGAGAGCCACCTGATAAGGTGGCTCTCTTTTTATGCGCCGAACCTGAATAATTGTGAAACGGTTGCGTTTAATTACCATAATTTTAAGAGGTTTTAATTGGTAATATATGGTACAGCATTTTAGTTTTGATTTGGAATTACTTAAGCAACTGTTAGAGATAAGAGGGGCTTCGAGTGATGAAAGTCGGGTGAAGGACTTTATTATCAATTACGTGGAGCGTGAGCAGCACAATTGGAAGGTAAAACCTCAAATCATTGAAGGAAAGGGGTTTCAGGATTGTTTGATACTCATATTCGGTTCACCCCGCACTGCGATCTATGCACATATGGATACGATTGGATTCATGACCGCTTATGAGAATGAACTTATCAAGATTGGCGGACCAAGAACTATAGATGGGATACACCTAGTTGGTTCAGATAGTCACGGAGAAATTCAAACTGAACTTATGGTTCTCGAGGATGAAGATGGATCTCGATCCTTGAAATATGTATATGATCGTCCGATCGATAGAGGTGCCATACTCACTTTTAAGCCTAATTTTAGAGAAACCCACGAGTATGTTCAGTCTCCTTATTTGGACAACAGACTTGGAGTTTGGAACGCGCTCATGGTAGCACAAACGATCGAAAATGGGGCTATTGTATTTTCTACTTATGAGGAACATTCAGGAAATACCGTTGGTTTTTGCGCGAAGTATCTATTAAAAGAATTTGGTGTTCATCAGGCATTGATTTCTGATATAACCTGGGTTACCGATGGTGTAGTTCATGGTGATGGTGTGGCTATTTCTATGAGAGATAGTTGCTTACCACGGAGATTATTCCTTGACAGGATTATTCATCTTGCTCGACTTTCAGGAGTTCGATTTCAGTTGGAGGTGGAATCCGTTGGGGGAAGTGATGGCACCACATTGCAGCAATCTGATTTGCCGATTGATTGGTGTTTTATCGGCGCACCGGAGGATCATGCTCACTCACCAGATGAAAAGGTTTTTAAGCAGGATATTAACTCTATGGTTGAGCTTTATCTATTCCTAATGCGGCATCTTTAACATATCAATAA
>JBIKYP010000066.1:0-13348 GCA_044355195.1 Crocinitomicaceae bacterium
CATCGCCTGAGCCATGTATCAGCAGATATTTTCCTTTAAGTTTCTCCACATAATGGATTGGTGAATTTTCATCATACCCTTTCGCATTTTCTTGTGGCGTACGCATGAATCGTTCGGTGTAAATGTTATCGTAATACCTCCAATTGGTAACCGGTGCAATTGCAATACCCATCTTAAAGTAATCCGACCCTTTGGTCATGGCAAGTGAAGCCATAAATCCACCATAGCTCCAGCCTTGAATTCCAATACGTTTAGGGTCAATATAGGAATATGATTGAAGCTCTTTGGCAACGTTTATAACGTCTTCCATCTCTAGTTTGCCGAGTTTCAAGTATGTTGATTTTTTAAATTCGGCTCCTCGATATAGCGTGCCGCGTGGATCTACAGAAACAACCACATAACCTTCTTGAGCTAATAATTGATGAAACATGTAATCGTTTCCGTCCCATGAATCTGTTACCTCATTATGTCCGGGTCCGCCATAAATTGTCATGTAAACAGGATACCTTTTCGTAGAGTCGAAATTTGCCGGTTTAATCATCCAACCGTTCAATTCTGTATTCCCGGAATGAAAAGTTATAATTTTTTTTTGAGACAAATGAAAGGTGCCAATTTCTCCTCGAAGCACATGATTATCCTCCAAAACAGACATTTCTTTACCTTCATTATCACACAAAGTATAAACGGGTGGGGTATTCGCATTGGAATATGTTTTAACGAAATACTTCATTCCAATTGTAAATTCTGCCTCATTATAGCCGGATTCGGACGATAGAACGCTTTTATTGCTTCCATCAAGATTTACGGAATAAATGCCTTTGGATAGGGCATCTTTTTCTGCCGCAGCGTAATAAATTCGACCCTCTTTTTCATCAATTCCGTAAAATTCGATCACATCCCATTTTCCCTTTGTGATCTGAGTGCTTTGACCACTAAAAGTAAGTTTGTAAATGTGATTAAACCCATCGGCCTCACTGGTACGTACAATAGAACTTCCATCACTGAGAATGAGTAAATTGTCGTCTATGTCGAGGTAGGTGTCTGATTTTTCCTCGTAAAACACTTTTTGATCCATTTTTCTTCCCGACAAATCCACTAAATGGTATTTCAGCGTGTTCTGGTGTCTGTTTAATGTTTGTAGAACAAGTTTATTCTCACTGGAAGCCCATTTTAGACGAGGTATATATTCATATTCACCGAGATTAATCGGCGCCGACTTACCCGTTTTCAAATCTACTACATGGGCGGTCACCTTACTGTTCGCTTCTCCTGCTTTGGGATACTTATACGTGTATATGTCAGGATACAAATCTTTGTAGAAGGTTAGGCTATATGATTTTACCTCCTGTTCATTAAATTTCAAATAAGCGATGTATTTGCTGTCTGGCGACCATCCATAAGCTTTTGTAATCGAAAATTCTTCTTCATAGACCCAGTCTGTGGTACCGTTGATTACTTTATTCACTTTCCCGTCGTGTGTTATTTTCAAAATTTTCTGAGATTTAAGATCTTTCACATAGATGTCATTTTTGTAGATGAAAGAGATCTTATTACCGTCAGGAGAATATTCTGAGAGCATTTGGGGTTGATGCTCTTCATCTAAAGGTTGAAGTTTGCCGGTTGAAATATCATAAAGGTAATGTATGGCACGATAACTTCTCCGATAAACCGCTTCTGATTCAGTAATCAAGAGGATCTTTGTTTCTTCTGAATTGAAGTAATAATCATCCAGAATGATCTTATGGTTGTTATATTCTAATTTCTCTGAAGCAAGAAGAACGGTGATCGGTTTCTCAGGCTCTGTGATACGATACATTATAATGGATTGATCATTGTTTGTTTCTTCAATTCGAGAGAAATGCACTCCGTCTTTCATTGACTTGAAACCTTCAATTCCTTTTGCAGAAAATGCATATTCTTTCCAGATTTTTTCAACCGACAGAGATTGCGAAAAATGAAATTGGGTGCTTAGAATAAATAAGATCGATAGAGCTCCTTTCATCATATTTGCTTAATGGCTGAACGAATATACACATAAAATAGCCACCGATTTTTCATCTTATTCCTGTAAGCATGCCCCAGATGTTCTTTAAACTCGATGTTTTACTTTTACAATAGGTTACCTTTACATCCACAATATTTTCAATGAGCTCAATACGAATTATCTTTTTGATTTTAACTTTTCATGGGTTTGCTCAGGACACGATCAAGGTGATGTGGTATAACATTTCGAATTTTCCCGAAATAAATGCTTCTAGAGTCGCTTATCTCAAAACAATCGTACAGTATGAGAAACCTGATATTTTAGCTGTTTGTGAGATTACAAGTCCGTCTGGAGCATCCGATATATTGAACAAAGCGCTCAATGTAGGAACGGCAAAATATGCCATGGCCAATTATGTAAACGGACCGGATGATGAGAATATGCTTTTCTACAATTCTTCAAAGCTTGGATACATTAAACAAAAAGAAATTGAGGCTTCACCGCGACAGTTTAATGAGTATGTTTTGTATTATAAAGATCCCTCCCTAACGGCGTTATCCGACACCACTTACATCTATTTTTATGCAGTTCACTTAAAAGCCGGAACAACTGATACAGATAAAAACGATAGGGTTAAGGCAGCTACATTGTTGAGGGATTATCTCATCTCCAGACCTTATTCAGAGAATACGATCCTTGGTGGAGACTTGAATATTTACGGATCTTCCGAGTCGGCCTATTCCATGTTTACAGGAGAATTACAAGCAAATCTCTTTGATCCCGTTGGTTTAGGAGAGTACCATTCCAATCCTTTGTTTGCGATGCATCATACGCAATCCACGCGAATGGTATCAATTGATGGAGGAGCAACGGGTGGCATGGACGATCGGTTTGATATGCTTCTTTTTTCACAGGATATGCGATTTGGACTGAAAGGTATTCAATATATGAATGAGTCGTACAAAGCACTCGGGCAGGATGGTAAACAGTTCAATGCGGCAATTAATAGTGCAATAAATTACTCAGTTCCACCTAACGTACTCAATGCACTTTATTACATGAGTGATCACCTTCCTGTTGTTATGGAATTGATTATTGGAGAAACAGCAGATTTTGAGTCGGTCGGTATTCAGGACAATTGGATACAGATTTTTCCCAATCCGACGAATGATAAAGTTGTTTTAACTGTATCGGATTCGTCTCCGTTTTACGCAGAGCTCAAAGATATGTCGGGTCGAACAGTTTGTTTTTCAAGAGGACAAGGGACGCAAATTATCGATTTGAGTCATTTAGTTAAAGGATGTTATTTCTTATGTATTCATTCAAACAAAGGATCTATATCAAGAAAGGTGGTATTAGATTGAGGGGAGACTAAATTCCAAGTATTACGGATGCCGATTTCCCCATTTGAGGATAGGCTCCTTAAATTACTAAATAAAAAAAACGCCGAATACCTCCGGCGCTCATAAAAAAGGCATTATTACAAGTGGATTACTTCCCCGTACGCGGCTGCCGCGGCTTCCATTACGGCCTCTGACATGGTAGGGTGAGGGTGAACTGTTTTCACCAGTTCTTCTCCGGTTGTCTCAAGTTTTCGAACAGCCACGATTTCTGCAATCATTTCCGTGACATTGGCTCCAATCATGTGTCCACCAAGTAGTTCACCGTATTTAGCGTCGAAAATCAGTTTTACAAAACCATCTTTAGCTCCTGCAGCGCTGGCTTTACCTGAAGCAGAAAAAGGGAATTTCCCAACTTTAATATCGAAACCGGCTTCTTTGGCCGCTTTTTCGGTGTAGCCTACGGAAGCAATCTCGGGAGAACAATAGGTACATCCGGGAATATTTTTATAGTCCAGCGGTTCAGGATGATGACCGGCTATTTTCTCCACACAGATTATTCCTTCTGCTGAGGCTACGTGTGCCAGAGCCTGGGTAGGAATAACATCTCCAATGGCAAAGTATCCCGGGATATTGGTTTGGTAATAATCGTCTACAAGGATACGTCCTTTATCGACAACAATTCCTACATCTTCTAAGCCGATATTTTCGATGTTGGCCTGAATACCAACAGCTGAAAGTACAACATCGCACTCGATCTTTTCTTCACCTTTGGATGTCTTGATAGAAACGACACATCCTTTACCTTTTGTGTCTACCGATTCAACAGATGTACCGGTCATCACTTTGATTCCTGCTTTTTTAAACGATTTCTCCAACTGTTTGGATACTTCTTCGTCCTCAATTGGAACAATATTCGGTAAATACTCTACTATTGTTACCTCTGTTCCAATGGCATTGTAGAAATAGGCAAATTCTACGCCGATCGCACCTGATCCAACAACTACCATTTTTTTTGGCTGTGTCTTGAGGGTCATAGCCTGACGATATCCTATGATTTTTTCTCCGTCTTGCGGAAGGTTTGGAAGTTCTCTTGAACGCGCTCCTGTGGCGATAATTATCCCTTTTTCTGCATTGTATTCAGAGGTGGTTCCATCTTCTGCCTTTACACTAACTTTTTTTCCGGATAGAAGTGTAGCATTTCCCTTGATCACATCAATTTTGTTCTTTTTCATCAGGAACTGTATTCCGGCACTCATACCATTTGCAACGCCTCTGCTTCGTTCCACCATCGAGCTGAAATCTGCTGTTGCTTCTTTCACGGTGATTCCATAATCTGAGGCATGTGTAAGATATTCAAAAACGTTGGCGCTTTTAAGAAGGGCTTTGGTCGGTATACATCCCCAATTCAGACAGATGCCACCAAGCGATTCTCTCTCAATGATTGCTGTTTTCAGTCCAAGTTGAGAAGCACGAATGGCAGCAACATAACCACCTGGTCCGCTTCCTACTACGATAAGATCATAACTCATATTTCCTGAATGTAATTTGTTGTACGAAGTTACGTATTAAAATCATTTTGAAGGTGACGATGTGCTGTTCTTTTGGATCTGTTCACCTTGTAAGTAATATTTCTTTGCCTTTTCGGTGTCTCCCAGTGCGCCATAGGCTATCCCTAAGTATTTATAGGCTAGGGGTGTGTCCCATTCGCATGCGATGGTCTGATTGGCATATTCTATAGCTGTTTGGTAATGAAGAATGGCCTCTTCACGTTTGTTTTGACTTAAACTGATTTCGCCATATCGGATATAAGCCGTAGCCAAATTGCATAAGGCATCGGCATAACATTTCTCAGATTTTAGAACAGCTGTCAGAAAATTCATCTCTGCAGAGTCAGTAACGTTCATAAATCCATAGCATGTTCCAAGGTTGTTGTAGATCGTAGCGTCTTGGTCATTTAGTTCAAGTCTTCGTCGATAGTGTGTAATGGCTTCTCTATATTCACCTTTGTATTGAAGGACTTTGGCGAGGGTACTATGTACTTCGGGAAACGAATCCAAAATGGTGAGTGCGGTTCGAAGTTCTTTTTCGGCCAAATTATATATTTCCATTTTTTCTTTCTCAGATTTTGTTTCAAGGGTATCATGATTGGTCATCATATTTGCATGATAATACAACATGTGAACACTATTTGGTACAGTTTGCACATCTTTGTCAAATAGTGTTTTTACATTTTTCCAGTCTTTGTTGCGGTCGATCGTTTTGACGCTAAAAAAGATGAGCACAGGAATGACGAATAACCAGTTCGACGCTTTTTGAGTGAAAATATCGCTCAATTTTTTCGGATAGAGTTCAATTGAATTGGTTAAACGGGTCAGTAACCAGGCAACGATAATACAAAAGCCAAGGGAGGGTAGAAACACAAGACGTTCTGCCATATTCGTTCCGATCAGCATAAATACATTGCTTACGATAGAAATGGTGATGAGGTAAAAGAGTATGCCGTAACTGTAGGCTTCTTTCTTTTTCCATCCCCGATAGGCGAAATAGAGTCCTGCAACATGTATAACAAGGGCGATGATAAATCGACTATTACTAAACGTTGTCACAAGTGGTATCGTATTGAAGGAGTAATCACACGACAAGGGGTGAGGATAACAGAGCAAATAAATGTACCTCCCCAAAATCTCGATGGCGGTCATTCGCTGATGTAGAAAATTAGAAGTCACCATTAAAGAATTATCCGCTATATTGATGCTTTTCAATCCTACACCACCGCTTACGGAATGATGTATCGCCAGATATATGGCTGCAACAAGGGCAGTTAAACCGGTCGCAAAAATGATTTTCGACCAATTATGATTTGAAAAGAAGTAAAGGGTAACAGGTAACAATCCAGCATATGTTATGGCTGATTCTTTAGAGAGAAGAGCAAGAAAGAAGGCAATACTCGAAAGAAATAGCCATTTATTCTTCAATGTATCACCATAGGATTTGGCATACCAAAGTCCAATTACCATAAAAAACATAGCGAGCATTTCATCGCGACTTTTGATGTTGGCTACAACCTCAGTATGAATAGGGTGGAAGGTGAATAAAAGAGATGCAATGAGGGTGAGGTAATAGTTTTTTGGAAAAAAGCGGTTTAACAATAGAAAAACAAACCCGCACAATAGGCTGTAAATGATGATGTTAGCCTTGTGAGAGAATTCTGGTTTGCCGCCACTTTGTTCATATTCCCAAGCAAACATGACTTTGCTCAAAGGACGATAGAGGTTATCTTCGAAATTCATTCCTGTGCGATAACCATGGGTGAAAATATCTCCAATAGCTTCTGTTCCCCTCACTGTGAATTCATTTTCTACGATTACTGAGAAATCATCAAGGTTGTAGATATGGTCAGCAGTGTTGCTGTAGAGAAGGCCACCTGCAATAGCCAATAGGATGGCTGTAACATAAACCAATGAATTGGCAGACTTTTTTGTGTCAGTTGCTTCAGTAGTTGTTTTTGACTGTCTCTCCTTGTTAGCCTGTTGTACATCCTGAAATTTAGGGGATTTGATAATTTTCTTGTTCATAGATTTCAATCGTTGGGTAAAAATAATGGAATCGGAACGAACGCAAAAGTCAAGAATGAAAAAACAGACGTTTAAGCGACTACATCAAATCAAAATTTCCTGAGGTTGAAGCTCTTCCAAATTGATGCTTGCGGATTTTTTATCTTTGGAAAATCGGGCACGTATACGATCCACAATGTAGTACATCATTGGCACTACAATGATTGTCAAGAACATTGAGCTGGTAAGTCCACCAATCAGAATCCAGGCTAATCCGTTCTTCCATTCGGCACCTGATCCGGTAGCTGTGGCAATGGGAATCATACCTATAACCATTGCGATAGTTGTCATTAATATGGGACGCAAGCGTTCTCGAACAGATTCAAGTAAAGCGCTGTATGTTGTTAAACCCTTTGTTTTCAAATGATTAGTAAAGTCAACAATTAAAATGGCATTCTTGGCTACGAGCCCTAAGAGCATAAGCATACCGAGCATAGTAAAAATACCCATATTGGAAGAGGAAAGGTTGAGTGCCAGTATTGCGCCAATAAGTGAAACAGGGATGGAAAACAATACAACAAATGGATAAACGAAGTTGTCATAGAGCGCTACCATGATAAGATAAACCAAAATTAGTCCGATCCCCATGGCCGTTCCCAGGGCACCCATGGATTCTTTTTGTCGTTTTACTTCTCCACCCCAGAGTAGCCTGACATTTTTATCCAGGGGATTCTTTTTCAGATAATCTTCGATTTCTTTTGAAACATTGCCTGAGGCGGTTCCGAGGACATAAGCTCTTAAGGTAGTGTTTGAGATTCGGTTCTTGCGTTCTAAAGAACCTTCTCCATTGGATAAATAAATATCAGCGAATTCGCTAAGCATGACTTGTTTTCCATCATTCGTGCTAAAGGTCATCATTTCGATATCTTTAATGTTCTTTCTATCGAATTTATCTGTCATCACTCGAATAGTATATTCCTGTCCCTTATCGTCGAAACGGTTGTCGTCGTTTCCGGTGAGTGCATTTTGAAGTTGCATTCCAACGACGGCTATGGGAAGTCCTAATTGTCCCATTTTCTCCCTGTCAAGTTCAACGTGGAGTTCAGGTGTTAAGTCATCTGTTGAAATGGTCGGATCTTTAGCTCCTTTAATGGTAAGGATCTTGTTTTTCAAACGACGTGCTTCCTGCATCAGTAAGTCATGATCATCGGAGGAAAGGAAAATTTCTATTGGGGCTTCCTCGGACTCTACCATTCCAATATTCAAGGCCTTAACTTCAATTCCGGGGAAGGAGTTTTCGATTTTCTTTCTGATTTCTGTCATGTATTTAATCGTTGGGTACCTCTTCTGCATGCCCGGTTTCATTTTCACTGTGAGTTCTGAACGGTTTTCAGAACCAAAGGATGCAGCTCCCATTCCTGAACTTGGTCCGCCGACATTGGAAAAAACAATGTCGACTATCTCCTTCTGTGCGAGAATCATTTGTTCAATCTTCAGTGTCGTGGAGTTATTTTCTTCAAAGGTGGTACTCTTGTCGAATTTGAGCTTGATCATAAATTTTCCCTGATCACCCTGTGAAACAAATTCTTGTCCCACTATTCCCAATCCCATGGTTGCGAATGATGCGAAGAAAAGAACCAGAATGATACCGCCCATGATTAATTTATGGCGTAGCGACCAACCGACAAGTTTAACATAACTTTCTGTAAATAAATGAACGCGTCGTTCAAACCAAATGAGCAATAATTGAAACGGGTTCTTTGGATTCAGTTTAACTTCTTTTGCAAATCGAGATGCCAGCCAAGGTGTGAGGGTGAAACAAACGAAGAGTGACATCATTGTGGAAATCACAACAACAATGGAGAACTGTTGGAGAATATCGGAAATCGTTCCTTCGATGAAGACGACAGGTGAGAACACTACTACATCCACCAACGTAATGGCTAAGGCTGTAAATCCAATTTCATTTCTTCCATCTAGAGCTGCTTTTCGGCGGATTTTTCCCATTTGCAAATGACGGTAGATGTTTTCAAGAACAACGATGGAGTCGTCAACAAGGATGCCGATAACAAGTGACATTGCCAAAAGAGTCATTAGATTAAGTGTGTACCCTAAAAGATACATGGCAATGAAGGTTGAAATAAGTGAAGCAGGTATAGAGATTAGTACGATGAATGCATTTCGTAAACTGTGAAGGAACAGAAGCATAACCGCAGCTACAAGAATTACCGCAAGTTCAAGGTCGTGTATAACAGCATTTACAGATTCGAGAGTTGGTTTTGATGTGTCAGTAGCGATGGTGAATTTAATACCCTGTTTCGTATATTTTTGTTCAATTTGATTGAATCTTTCTTTTGTGGAATTAGCCATGTCAACAGCGTTCGCATCACTTTGTTTTTTGATTCTCAATCCAACACCATTTTTTCCATTGAAGCGACTTACAGTGAGTTGATCCTCTGAACCATCGATTACTTCTGCGAGTTCTCCGAGTTTCACCGAAGATCCATTGTTCGAATAAAGAATAAGGTTTCGAAGATCATCTACGCTTGTGAATTTTCCGGATAACCGAACAGTAATCTGTTCTGAACTACTTTTTATCTTTCCGGTGGGAAAGTCGACATTTGCACCGCTAATGGCTGAATTCACTGCTGAAAGTGTCAGACCAAAGGCCTTCATTTTGTTAACGTCTACATTCACGCGAAATTCTCTACGTTCACCTCCGATCACTTGGACCTCTGCAACACCTTTAGTTTGTTTGATTTGTGGGATCAATTGGTCATTCATTAACTCCATGAATTCCTTGTCATCCATGTTGTTTGCAATTGCACTAACCTGTAATACAGGCGATGCGTTTGGCTCAATCTTGGCTAATACCGGCGAGCTGGTGCCTTTAGGCAGGTTGTTTAGTATATTGTTTACCTTTCGTTGGGCATTTTCGAGTGCAGCATCTATGTTTGCTGAGGCCTTGAATTCTAAAAGTACTACTGATGCATTGTCTAGGGAAAAGGATGTGACTTCAGAAATGTTTTCTAATCCTGCTAGCGCATCTTCCAGTGGTTTGGATACTTGACTTTCAACTGTGGCAGGTGAGGCTCCCGGATATGTGGTTGTAACCGTTATAATGGGTGGTGAGAAATCTGGTAATAATTCATAGCTCAGCTGATTGTAACAGAGTAATCCACCTCCGATCAGAATAGTGAAGATGACAATGATGAAGGAAGGACGCTTTATTGATAATTCGGTAAGTGTCATAACAGAGTTTATTTGCTGATTTTGACGTTAGTATTATCTTGAATGTTAACCTGTCCCTTGGTGACGATCTTGTCTTGAGATGAAATTCCTGAAATCACCTCGACGTAGTCTCCATCCGAGGTGCCTGTATTGAAAGTTGTTAGTTTGGCTCGTCCATTCTTTACAACGTATACCTGAGGATTTTTGGTTGATCCAACTAGTGCTTTTCGAGGCACCGATAATGCTGTAACAGAGGAAGAGTTGCTTAGTGATACCGTTCCATACATTCCTGCCATCAATTCATTTGCTGTATTGGGAACAGTAACCTGTACTTTGAAGTTGTGTGATTTGTCCGCCTGCACAGCCAAATAGGTGACCTGTCCTTTAAATAATCGTACACCGTAAACGTCAGCTTTCACTTCAACGGGTTGTCCGTTTTTGAATTTTAATATGTCGCGTTCAGGGACAGAAATAGTAAGTTTCAAGGAAGAAATGTCCGTAATTTCAACGATCGGAGAGCCCGGACCGATTACAGATCCTAAATCCACAATTTTCTTTGTGATAACGCCGGAAAATGGGGCAACAATGGTTGTGTTTTTTAATTGTTTCAGTAATTGCTTTTTTTGAAGTTCTGCAGATTTGAGACCAAGTTTTGTTTTCTCGATTTGTATATCAGGTATGGCCTTTTCTTTAGAAAGCACTTCATTTCTCCGGTCGTCATTCAAATGTCCTTCAATGGATACGTCAATGTTTTGAAGCTGTATTTGGAGCAACTCATCATCAATTTTAGCAATTACTTGCCCCTGATTTACCCGATCCCCCTCTTTAATGTCAAGTCGGATTAATTTTCCTGAGGCGTCTGAGCCGATCGTGTTCTGACGATTGGGTTCAAAACTTCCAAGATAGTTGAATGAACTCTCAAATGTATGCTGTTCAGGTCTTTGTGTCTCAACCAAAATGTGAGCTTCTGAATCGTGAATGTAGATTTTTTGAGCTGCTTTTTCTTTGTTTGATTTAAGTTTAAGTATGGTCAGTAGAAGTAGGATAACCGCTATACTAATGATGGCAATATTCTTTTTGTTCATAGGATGAAAATTTATTATTATCAGTTGATGTTTCCTGTAGATTTAAGGTATTCCAGTTCCGCCTGTCTGAGCTGAATGTAGGCAGAAACGACATTGCTTTGCGCTTGTTGTAAGCCGTTATCGGCATTGATCATTTCGCTGGAACTAATGGTTCCTACGGCAAGTTTGGCAGAAGCTTGATCATATATGTTTTGAGCAAGTTTTACTTGTTCTCGCGCCAAATAAAGTGAATTGGTTTGTACTTCAATTTGTGTTTTTGCATTTGTTGCTTTCAACTCGAGTTGCCTCGTTAAGAGGTCTTTTTGATTGGATAATTTTTCTGCATTGAGGGCATTGACCTTTTGTTTATGGTGTTTTTCGAGTCCGTCAAATAGTTTCCAGTCAACTCGCAAACCAAGAAAAGCTCCTTCTATGCCTGTGCGAAAACTATTTTCAGGGTTCATATTGTAGTTATAATTATAGGCCGCATACATGGATAAAGTGGGTAAGTAGGCCATGTTTGTACCCTTGCGCTCCTCCTGATTCATTTTTTGTTGTGCATTGATAAGATCGAGTTCAGGAAATTTTGTGGAGCCGACATCCGACAGAACAGTACGTTCAACTATTTCATCTGCGACAAGCTCCAATTTACGATCTGTGTCCATTCCAATAAGTATTTTGAGTAGAGTTTCAAGTTGATCATTTGTCGCTTTCAGGGAGTTAATAGTGTTCGAAAGTGTCAATTTGCTGATGGAAAGTTTGTCCAATTCAGTTTGCACAACCAATCCTTGCTTCACCATTGATGCCATGTTCTGTATGAGCGAGTTCATGTTTTTTAAATTCCCTTCTACAAACGTCAGTTGTTTTTTGATTCCCTGAAGATTGAAAAAGGTCGATGATACTTGATACTTAACATCTTGATTAGCTAGTTTTTGTTGAATCCCAACAATCTCTGAATTAATTCTTAAGGCTGCTAAACCATATTCTATCTGAGGATTATACAAAACTTGCGATAGCTGAATGGTGTTGCTAAGGTTGAATGGAACGCCAAATTGAACCGTTGAAAACGTACCGACCGGACCACCAAAAAAAGCAGCGGGGACAACCTGACCGGGGATGATTGCATTGAATTTGTAATCTCCGCTGAATGTTAACTGCGGCAACCTTGCCGTAAGATAAGCTGATCTGTTACGGGAGTCAATTTCTATGTCGAGTTGGGAATTTCGAATGGTTACGTTAGCGGTATCAGCCATTTTTAAACAGACAGAAAGATCTAGCTTTTGCGCTTGCATCGTACCTGCAATTAGGAACGCACTAAGGGCAAGCAAATTCATCCGATGACTATTCATGAGTTAATTTTTGGTTGTCGGGAAACAAATACTGAACAAGCATTTGAGAAACATGTTCTCTATGCTGCTTCAAGTTTTCTTCATATTCAAGATCAAGCATCCCTTGCAGATGCATAATCAAGTTTTTGGCCATCACAGGGTAGTGACAATTCGACATTATAAGTAGGGGAATACTCCGAAGATCAATAGTTCGCATAGTGCCTTCTTGTTGCGCTCTCAAACATTCGTTAAAAATTCCCGTTGACGCAATTTTTTCAAAATGTGCGTTTGATGGAAGCGAATAGCTGTCTTCCCTGTTCATTTCATTTAAAAGAAAAGCAGGAATTTCGGGATGTTTGGCGAGAAAGGCATACTCTTTCTCAATGAAAATGGTCATTTTTTCTCTCAAACTTTTGTTGGATCCAAAAACAACAACCATCGAGTTTACGAATTCTTCAAGAGCATCTTCGAAAATAATTCGGAACAACTGACTTTTGGACCGGAAATAATAGTTGACGAGTGCAACATTCTCTCCGGCTACTTTGGCAATTTCCCTTGAGGTGCATCCGGCAAATCCCTTTAAAGTAAACACCTGCCGTGCAGCTTTACGAATTTTTTCTTCTGCTGTGGTATCTTTTTTCATTTGCTTGAACAATAGCCGGTGCAAATTTATACAAGCATTTTAAACGGATGTTTAAAACAAGCATAAAAATGTTAAAGAAAGCAAAATTTGAAGCAAACGATTCGATGCTACACCGCAACGTTATGCTCTCTCAGTGCGTCGTTTAAGGATGTTTTTAGATCTGTTGATGCTTTTCTTTGACCTATAATGAGTGCGCAAGGT
>JBIKYP010000039.1:0-22077 GCA_044355195.1 Crocinitomicaceae bacterium
GATGGATGGAAAGATACTTCCTGTTTCACTTTCAACACCTTAACTTTTGATTCCGAAATTATAGCTATTTTTCCAACTTCATAAAAAGAGACTAAAATTCTGCATGAGACGGGGTATATTTTTCTTCTTTTTTACGACTTATTGGTTGACTTTTTCTGCTCAAGATCAGCATTGGTCGCAATTTAACGACAATCCTCTGTTTCAAAATCCGGGCAATTCAGGTCATTTTAACGGTGATTACCGTTTTGTTTCAAATTATCGTAATCAGTGGAAAAGTGTAACAACACCATTTAGTACCTTTTCTATGTCTGCAGATACACGATTAGGCAATATGAAAGAGTTAGGTTATGGGGTACTCTTGTTCCATGACTTGTCGGGCGATGGAAAACTTCGAATGATCGAAGTACAATTCAACACTTCGTATTTGATAAAACTGAATAATGATTCAACCCATACGATCAGGCCGGGCATAACCATTGGAATGAATCACAGACAAGTAAACTGGAATCAACTGTATTTCGATAATCAATTTAACGGAAAAGTATTTGATCCATCGCTTCCAACCAATGAGTTATTTCAGACAGATCGTCGAACAAATTTTTCAGTTGGAATCGGTGGAGTTTATGAATACTACAAATCTAATCGTGAAAAACTGAGCGCAGGAATAGGCGTTTACAACATCAATCGACCCGATCAAGGTTTTTATGGGGTCAAAATGCCTCGTGATGTACGAACTAACCTTTTTGTAAAGGCCCTACATAAAATGGACATCGACTGGGATCTGTTGCCTGCCCTTACCTTTTCTATGCAAGGGAAATACAAAGAATTAATGTTGGGTTCCTCCATCAAATATACATTAATTGACCGATCGGGAATCTATCGTGCTGTATATGGAGGGTTATGGGTTCGTAACAGGGATGCTGCCTGTTTAACTGCAGGAATAGATTATCAGTCTTGGTTTGCCGCAATCAGCTATGATATCAACTTTTCAAAATTATTTCCTGCGAGTAATGCTCGCGGGGGAATTGAATTTGCTGTTCGCTATATCCTGAATCGTTTCAAACCAAGTAAATTCATACATCGCGTATGTCCAGACTTCATTTGATCATATCCTCTTTTGTTATGTTGAGCCAGACATTGGGGGCTCAATCCATTCTGGGAACGTACCTCAAATGTGCCGAAGAAAAATACAAAGCCGGTGATTATTATTATTCCGCAGAACTTTACCGAAAAGCAATGGACATCGATTCGAACACCATATCTACCCTTTGGAATTATGCAGAAACACTAAGGGCTTATAAGGATTATCCTAAAGCAGAATATTATTATTCGAAGGTTTATCAGCGTGAAGAAGGAACTATCTATCCTATGGCTCTACTCTATCTTGGGATGATGCAAAAACAAAATGCTAAATACGACGCTGCCCTGGAAACATTCAAAAAAGTCAAAACCAAATTTGCGAAAGATAAAAAAGCATACCTGTATCTTAAGGCGAATAGAGAACTTGAGTCTTGCCAATGGGCAAAATCTTCTTTATCCGATTCAGCGCGGGTTGTTTTCAGACACTTACCTGAAACTGTAAATTCCAAAAACACGGAATTTGGCCATACCATTCATGATAGAACATTGTATTTCAGTTCATTAAAAGCTGACTCGATCAGTGAAGCCGAGGAAGTATATTCATCAAACTACATTACGCGTTTATACTCTTCAAAAATATCAGGTGATAATTTCGAGGACCCTAAAGTAATGAAGGAATATATTTTTAAAGGCTTAAATACCGGAAATGGCTCCTTTTCAAAAGATCATTCGCGTTTTTATTTCAGCTTATGTAACTCTGAAAATTTCAATTACCGCTGCAAGATCATGGTAGCCACGTACGCAAACGGTGGACTTTCGCGCATAGATTCATTGGGTGCTATCATCAATACACCGGCAAGTAACACCAGCATGCCATGTATTGGGGAATTAAATGGCGAAGAGGTACTATTTTTTTCCTCCGACCGACAGGATGGTCAAGGCGGAATGGATCTCTGGTATTCAATGATTAAAAATGGTAATCAATTCGGTAAACCGATCAATTTAAGTCATTTGAATTCACTAGACAATGAGTTGTCGCCCTGGTTCGATACTGTCCGTAAGCAGCTCTTTTTTTCTTCATCCTGGCACGATGGTTTTGGAGGATATGATATCTTTCAATCAAGCTACAATGGACAATTTTCAAGCCCTACAAATATTGGACAACCTTATAATAGTCCGGCAAACGATTTATATTATTTCCAGTTCGGAGACACCTCCTTTTTTAGTAGTAACCGACTTGGTACGAATTACAGCATAAATCCAACCTGCTGCAGTGATATCTTTTCTACTTATCCTGTTGTAGATAAACCAATCTCTCCAGTGGAGATGGACAGTATTCCGAAACCGAAAAATGAAAGCTTAATTGAACTCAGCAAACGATTGCCGGTTACGCTTTATTTCCACAATGATTGTCCGGATCCAAAATCTCGAGATACTCTGACAAATGTAAATTACTTGGATGGATATAATGAATATAGGGCCTTGCTACCGAAATACCAAACCGAATATTCAAGTGGTCTGGATTCAACAGATGCCGATATCGCCAAAGAAGATATTGAAAACTTCTTCAAATCGTACGTGGATCAAGGAGTAAAGGATCTTGAACTGTTTGCCGGTCTTTTAATTCAAGAATTAAATCGAGGTTCAAGAATCAATCTTACGATTAAAGGATTTGCTAGTCCTCTTGCAAATACAGATTACAATATCAACTTGACAAAACGCAGAATTTCCTCTCTCATTAACTATCTGAGTGCCTATAACAATGGAATTTTCATTCCATATCTCAACGGAACTGCTGCAAATGGCGGAAAGGTGCAATTTACCCAAGTTCCTTTCGGAGAGTACATCGCCAACAAATTTACTTCAGATAACTTCCACGATCAAAAGAATTCTGTCTATTCCCGCTCAGCAGCTATAGAGCGAAAGATTGAGATCCAAAGTGTTGATTACATTAAAGAAGATAGCTTGGTATTTATAACGCAAATTATACCCACTGTGGTAGACCTTAATAAAATCGAGAGTAGCGCTTCCTTTGAGCGTAAAATTATGATTATGAACATGTCCACCGATACGCTCAGAATAGCAAGAACTGAGGTAGATAAAGAAATCATCAGATTAACGATTCCGGAATTAATTGCACCCCACAGTTCCGTGGAGATCATATTTTCCCAAAACAAAACTCTACCCATCGGTCTGTTTTCCTTTCAAGCCCGACTTTATTTTGTTGGACATGAGCATCCGTTGTTGATCATGATCAATGGCGAAGGCCACTAAGATGATCATTGAGTTTGTATCTTTGAACACAAAATTCATCCATGTCCGAATCAACATCTTATGTAAATCAGCCGCGTCCAAGATTGAAATTCATCGATATGGCTCGCTCTCTCGCTATCCTGCTGATGTTGGAAGGACATTTTACCGGTGCAGCGCTATCTAACGAATATCGCACGGATGAATATATACTTTACAGAATCTGGCACAACATACATGGCTTAACATCTCCTCTTTTCTTTACAGTTACGGGAGTTATCTTCGTTTATTTACTATCTGTCAACAGCCACATTCCCTTTCAAGAGAACATTAGAGTCAAAAAGGGATACAGACGTGTTTTAGAACTCTTATTCTGGGGATACTTCATTCAACTTAACCTATGGAGCATATTGAAATCCATTTATTACGGAAGTAATTTCCATCTAGATTGGTTTTACGCCTTTCATGTACTTCAATCGATCGGTATTGGGATATTTTTGCTTCTGGGAATTTATGGCATCTACAAGTGGATTGGAAAAGGTGCGCTTCATTGGTACTATTTGATCTCGGCCCTGTTATTATTTCTAGGATATGCCCACATGAAGAATTACATACAACTCGATGAACAGGAATTAGCTGATGGAATGAAAAGCTTACCGTCATTTTGGCCTCATCATACCCCGAAGTTCATACAAAATATGTTTTATGGACAATATTCAGACTTTAGTTTCATGCGTTATTCAGGTTATACGATTTTGGGAGGTATGATTGGAAGTTTAATTCGAACCTATGAGTTCAAGACTAGAACATGGTGGTTTGGAACAGGCTTCATTATTGGCGGTATACTAATTAGTGTTTTCATTCAGCCTTTCTTTAGAAGTCTGGATCAATTCACAGATATGATCAGATTGACCAAACATGGAATTTACGAATTGAATGCAACTGCATTTATTCGCTTCGGACAAGTAGTTTCGGTGCTTGGTGTATTCATGCTTATCGATAAATATGTAAAGGTTTCAAATAACCTTTACCTTAAGTTGGGACAAAACACGTTACCCATTTATGTTGTTCATGTCATCATCTTATATGGAGGCATTGTTGGCTTTGGTCTGAAACCAATGGCATTCGATCTGAATCTTGATCCATGGTCCTCCATTGGAATTTCTACGATGGCAATTGTATTTTTTCTGATCATGGTGCGTTATATAGAAATACTCGAGCTTTATTACACGAAGTTTCTTGATCGCATCACCTTTGGAATAAGAAAATGAAAAAACTATTAATTTACAGCTCTTTCTTGATTATTGGGTTTGCCTATTCTCAACCTTCCAATGTTTTATTCATTGGGAACAGCTACACTCATATGAATAATCTGTGCAAAATGTATGAGCGACTTGCCAATTCCAAAGGGAAGAGTGTCTTTGCAGATACGCTCGCTGTAAGCGGAAGTTCCTTACAAGGTCATACTTTAAGAGAAAACACGTACAAAAAGATGAAAACCCGACAGTGGGATTACCTCTTCATACAAGGATACAGTCGGGAACTTTCCAGGGATTCAACCACCATTGCCCAACAAACCATTCCTTATGCGAAACTACTGATTGACAGTATAAAAAAATACAATCCTTGCATCAGAATCTATTATTACATGACTTGGGGTTATGCTGACGGATTTAAAGACTCTATACCTGAAGATTCCTACCCGCTTATGCAGGAGCGCATTGAAAAAGGCTACCGGCAATTAAGTGAGTCAACGGGAAATTATCCTATTGCTCCCGTTGGAATGGTATGGAAACAAATGCGTGAGCTATACCCGGAATTAAATTTATATGCACCGGATAACGCGCATCCTAGTCCATTTGGCAGCTACCTTGCCGCATGTACATTTTTCACATCCGTTTATAAAGAATCCGCGTTTGGGGGCGTGTATCCTAAAAAAGTTGAAGAACCTTACGCTGAACAAATTCAGAAAACTGCTGCTGATTATGTTTTGAGTTACTACTCTAAGTACCACCTCGACACTTTACAAGTGGCAGATAAGGCAACAATACTTCTTGATTTCGGTATTCGCGAAAAATGGTTAAGCATCTCTATCAACAACAAATCGGAAAAAGGCGACGAACTTCGTTGGGATTTTGGTGACGGAAGAACATCCAACAAACTTAATCCTAAGCACTATTACACGAAAGCCGGAAAATATACCGTAACATTATACGTCAAAAAAGACTGTCACTGGCAAACGTTCAAGCAATCCGTAAAGGTTTCCGATAAAGAAAAATATGCCAATCGCAACTTAGAAACTAAAGGAACTTCAAACCGTTGATCTTTGCATAATATCGTATCAACTCATTCGTAAAAACATACGACCCATTCGTTTGTAAATGGGCATTATCAAAAAAGTAATTCGAGTTGCTATACACCGGGTTTAACGAGTCGTACATCCAGACCTCTCCATACCCATTCATCACCTGCAACAATCGTTCTTTGAAACCGCGGGTCACTGCGCGAAAATTGGGTGGAATAGCAACAATAAACTGAATTCCATTGTTCTTGCATAAATCTTTAAATTCCCTAAATGCACTTATCTTCTGTATCAATTCCTGATCTTTGGAATACGTGTACGGATGACTCTTGTAGATTTTGTTAAATGTCTTTTTCTGATGTGAAATAGGCATAGATCCGCAAGGCATAATTGAGTCGTTCTTAGTAAATTTTCGCTGTTTAAATAAAAAGGTTGACTTGTTCAGTTGATGTAGAACGAGCAATTCATTCAGTATTGGTTTTTTCTCCTTTCGATTTACCAATTCTTCTCGTATGACTTTGTACCTGACCAAAGGATACATGCGGTCAAAACGAAACTTCAAACTCTTACTAACTTTTAGCTCGTCAGAATCATCCACGACCAAAATTACTGATTTCGGTTTTTTGTTTCCCTTCGTGTTTAATGTGGTACGTAGCAAATAATCATGAAAGGTCACATCTGAACCGGGGAATGAAAGATTGTAGGCAGATATGCCCAATGAATCCGTAAATACCTTTGCGATAACACTTCTAGCCCCACGGGAGGATCCGAAAATAAGTACATCGGAATGGATTTTTCCGGTTACTATCATTTCCAACCTACGGTCTACTTCTCTGCCCGGAGCAGAATTTCGAATAGGAATAAATGCTTTGTCCAGCAAGAAGAAGCATAAGGTAAAAATGAACAATCTGAACACTAGTTTCTTCATACCTAAAATTGGAAATAAATAAACTCCTGTTCTTTACCGGATAGCACAATAACGCATACAATCAGGAACGAATAGAATAACCATCGAAAAGGGGTATACCAGCGAGTTCCAAAATTATGCAACGCATATTGTTGTTCCCTTCCGAACCATTCGATAATAAGAAAAAAACCGATAAAGGCTATTGTCAAATTAGAAAGCTCAGGTAAATTGGGACTTTTAAAAAGTCCTTTATTAAACATTCGCTTAATAAATTCAATGGCCTGATGGAGATTGTTTGACCTGAAGAAAATCCAACCAAACACAGCCATAAAAAATGTGAGTGCCATTCCAAAAAGTTCACGAATTGACGGAATAAATCTTCCTTGGGCCACAATTTCCAAATTATTTCTATTCGAATTCGTGAGCATTAAAGGAAGAAAATAAAACGCATTTAAGGCTCCCCAAACGATAAATGTCCAATTTGCACCATGCCAGAAACCACTTACCAAAAAGATAATGAAGGTATTTCGAATCTTCATCCACGTCCCCCCTTTACTGCCCCCAAGAGGAATATAAAGGTAATCTCTGAACCAAGTCGTAAGTGAAATGTGCCATCGCCGCCAGAATTCGGCAATGTCCCGTGAGAAATAAGGGAAGGCGAAGTTTCTCAAAAGTTCGATTCCAAATAACCTGGACGTTCCTAACGCAATGTCTGAGTATCCTGAAAAATCGCAATAGATCTGAAATGTAAAGAAGATCGCTCCCATAAGTAGCATACTTCCCGAATAATCCGTGTAACCATCGAAAATCATATTCGCCCATTCAGCACATCCATCAGCAACAACAACCTTTTTAAAAAGTCCCCACAAGATTTGTCTCAGGCCATCAACTGCTTTTGCATAGTCAAATTTTCTTTCCTTTTGAATTTGCGGTAATAAATGTGTAGCTCGTTCTATAGGTCCTGCTACAAGTAAAGGGAAGTAAGCCACGAATAAGCCAAAATCAACAATATTTCGCTCGCTTTTGATACGATCGTAATAGATATCTATAACATATGACAGGACGTGAAATGTATAAAATGAAATCCCAACCGGTAGAATTAGATTCAATGTTAATGACGATGACTCAATTTGCATTCCAAATGAATTGAATAAGTCTGCAAACGAGGACACGAAGAAGTTGTAATACTTAAAAATCGCAAGAAATCCAACATTGAGGATGATACTCAACCAAAACCAAAATTTACGCCATGATGTGGCAACAGCCATTTCAATTCGAATGCCGGTAAAATACCCTAGAAAGGTAGAGAAGGACAAAAGGAAAAGAAATCTCCAGTCCCAGCACCCGTAGAAGTAAAGACTTGCCGCTAAGAGTAGTATATTCTGCCAAGCCAAGTGTTTTTTAGCTACAAACCAGTATAGCACAAAAATCAATGGCAGAAAGATCGCGTATTCCAGAGAATTGAAGATCATACCTTACGCTTCAGTGATCATAGATGCAACTTCAAAAAGCTCTTCCTTTGACGGCTGAAGTTTAGGTTTCGAAAAATCCATATCAGAAACCCCATTGATGGGAATAAGATGAATATGTGCATGCGGAACCTCTAAACCAATAACCGTTAGCCCGATACGCCTACAAGCTAAAACTCTTTTCATTTTTAAAGCTACCTTCTTAGCAAAGATCATCATATCGCCCAACAAATCATCGTCTATATCGAAGATGTAATCTACCTCCGTTTTTGGGATAACCAACACATGACCTTTAGTTAGAGGCATGATATCGAGAAAAGCAAGAAAACGTTCATTCTCGGCTACTTTGTAACATGGAATTTCGCCTTGAACTATTCTAGTAAACAAGGATGGCATCAACGTGCAATATCAAGAATTTCAAACTTCATGATTCCATTTGGAGTTTGAATATCAGCTATATCCCCTTTCTTTTTTCCCAATAATCCCTTCCCAATCGGTGAATCTACCGAGATTTTTTTGTCCTTAAGATCTGCTTCATTTTCTGCGACAAGCATATACTCCAACTCCATTGCGTTAGCCAGGTTCTTAATTTTTACTTTCGACAAAATAAAAACTTTAGAATTATCTATATGTGCATCATCAATAAGACGGGCATTTGATATGATGGCTTCAAGTTTAGCGATTTTCATTTCCAGTATTCCTTGTGCTTCCTTTGCTGCATCGTATTCAGCGTTTTCAGAAAGATCACCCTTGTCCCTAGCCTCAGCGATCTGATCAGATATAGCAGGACGTTGTACTGTCTTCATTTCATGAAGTTCATCTTTTAACTTCTTCAATCCTTCCTTCGTGTAATAATTAATCTGTGACATACTGTTTTAAGTCTTTGTCGGTAATAAACAAAAACAAGAGAGCCCAAAAGACCCCCTTGTGAAACAAATATATAAATTTCTTTTGTTACTTCAAATTGATCGTAGCTCCGATCGTGTGAATGATACCGAAAATACCGGCAAAACGGGTCGCATATTCAATACCCAAAGCACTTTTATTTTTTCCAACGAGTGCATCGAGGGAGAATCCCGCGGTTGGACCAATCAACGCATTAGATCGATTTTCGGCGTTCAACAGGTTCTTTTCATAAACAAAGCCGGCACGCACGTTAAATGCTACTTTATCTCCTGTCATTCCGTAATCTAAACCTAAGCGGTATTGGTCGTTGGAAAAAGAATTAGCCGTAAATCCAAGTGCTAAATTCAATTTGTTATGCTCATTAAAAATAAAATCATACGACCCGCCGATAGCGAGAAGTGAAGGCATTTCGTAGGTTGCTGAGCGTTGCTCCAAAGTAGCTACATTACCTACGGATAGATATGTTACTTGCTGTGATAAACCATCACCTTTAAAACGCATAACAGGTCCCACATTCTTCAAAGTAATTCCGAACTTGACCTGATCATTTTCACCAGTTACATAGCGAATTCCCGCGTCAAGTGCTACGCCGTTCGCTTTCAAGTTAGAAATACTTTCAGAGATTACCTTGAAATTCACTCCTCCTGAAATAGAAGAGGAGAAATTTCTCGCATAACCGACATTAAATACATTCGACCGGGGTGAGAAAAAACCGATGTTGCCCTCAGGATTAGCCACAGTAGTAATGGCAATATCCCCAAAATTCATAGATTGTACACTAACTGCAATTACATTCGATTCTCCGATTCTCTGGGCAATACCCGCACTGTTGAAGGCAATTCCGGCACTCCCCATCCAGTTCGTATAATTAAACTTAATTTGAGTTTTGTCCGTGAACGCCAAACCGGCAATATTTAAATAGCTCGCTTCTAATCCATTGACATTAGCTATACCTGCATCACCGTTAGCGCAACTTCGTGCCCATGGATTAACCAATAACTGGGATGCCCCGGCAGACCCAACACGATCTTCATTACCGGCAAATATGACGACATTGCACAGAAACAAGCCAAAAATCAAGAGAAAATGCTTTTTCATAACCATTCCATTCGTTAATTAACAATTCGATTAAATCCCTTGCAAGTCTACCTGCCTCATACCACCGAAGAACTTAAGAATTCTTTCGCCTACTCCGGGAACCTCCACATGAATCAAATACACCCCGCCCGCAACCGGAATCCCTTTAAAATTATTCAAATCCCAATCTAGGGATGTTACAGGACTGTCCTTTTTAAATGTTCGCACCAATTTACCATTGACGGTGTATATACTAACCGTGCATCGCTCAGGAAGATTCGTAATCTTTACACGCGTATCCAGACGACTTCGCTCATATTCTGAAAATGCATAATATGGATTTGGAACTACATTAATTAAATCCAAAGCTTCAGCCAGTTGATCCTTACTTCCAGTGACTGTTGCAATATTTTCCATAGACCATCCATACATGGGCTTACCATTATTTTCTCCTTTGGCAACAAAATCTTTATACTCCTTGTTGACACGCAACTTAATCGTAACATCCGTAGAATTTAACGTCTTATCCTGTCTCAATAACGGATAGGCTATCCATGATAAACTTCCATAGAAAGCTCGTTTTGCAGAAGAAGAGTTAGCCTTAATTTCCAACATTTTCTGATAGGCATGATTTGTTGCTAAATTTTCACCTTCAGCAGGCACATAGGCAGGAAAATCATAGCCATTTAAAAATTTATTTATCGTTCGCTGTTTAAAACTAAAAACATAAATAGGCTGCATACCTCCCATAACAGGATTCCCTACCCCGTCAACAACTCGCGCAGTCGGGTTCCATATCATATCCGAGCCATTTTCCGCAGCAAGGAATGAGTTCTCTCCATAGGCCATGTATAAACGCGCTCCTGACTCCAAATCAACGGCATAACCAGGGAACCATCCCATACCCGTTCCTGATCCATCAGATTTACCATCCTTATCCACACTTGGACTTTTTCTCAACTCACCCGGCTCTGCACCTCCAATGTTGAGATTCACATCCTGTCCAAGTTCAATTACAGGACAACGCGTCCATTTTGACTTGTCACTCGTAATAACAATATTAACACTAGGCAAGAAACTAAGTGAAGAATTAGAACGAGCGGATGCAGGGCTAGAAAGATTGTAGTAGGCTAAAGGCATATAATCTATACCATACCCTACCAACTTATGCGGAGCAATACCTCCATCAAGCAATTTTGCAAATTTCTTCTCCTCATCTTGCTTTAATTCATCCGCATAATTACAGGGATTCAAATAAGGTAATTCACTTGGGATACAATCTTTAGTTACATCAGGCTTGTATGTCCCTGAACGTATCCAATTGGTAGGAAAAAACAAATCATTATCGTAAATAAATGAAAGCCAACGTTTTGAAGAATCCTCAAATTCAATTGAAGTTTCGATCATATCTGTCTTAAAATCTTCCTGCGAACTTCCGGTGGAAGTAGTGTATTTATGCTGCTTAATATCTACTGAGATACCCCATTGTGGAATGATTTGCTCATTACTTTCTTCTATCGTACGTTCAGACTGAACGGAATCAATTAGATTTCCACCCTTTTTATCATAGCGATAAATCACCCAACGGGCGGTATCTACAGCGTGCGCAGAGGATTTCCATACGCTTGGGGTATAATCCGTAAATCTGCACTCAAAATAACCATTAGCCAAATTGAGGGGATCCACAACCTTGATGCCTATGGGCCCCATCCCATAATCGTATTCCGGATCTTCAACATATCCGTTGGAAAGCACAGTTGATAAGGTTTCAGAAGTAAACTCCAAGCTACGATTACCATTGCCATACCCATCCAAACGGGTAATACGAGGTGATGAGCCATATCCGATGTTTTGGCGTGTTCCGTCTGCTTCAGGAGCAGGATGATGAGGTACAGCCGAAACTGCTGAAATTGATGACCCATCATAACTTAATCTCGAAGAGATGTAAGGCAACCTTTGCCATTCAAAAGATTTCGTATCATTTGGGTTATAAAGATGAAACACCCCGGTACTATCTTCCATACCATTGAAGGCATAGGCAATTGCAACATAATAATACGTTTTGTGATTGATTAAGCGCCTGTCACCTGATGTAAATTTATCTTCCTTGATCTGAAATGTATGACGCAACCCTTTGTTATCTCCATTAACTTTCTCAACCGGTACAGAAAAACCAAGTGACTCATCAAACTCAAAATTTATGACTCGTCCAATATTGTTCCTTTTGTCGCACTGTGCGACTAATTGCGCCTGGTCGGGGTCATAGATATCCGAGATTGAAACATCAGCATTTTTAAGCTGAAAAATCTGATATCCTTCAAAAGTATATTCTCGTGAAAAAGTTGGATCAGGAGGTAAATTAATCTCATCTCTTTCTTTGTAAGCTTCCTTATAGTTGTTCGAAGAAGACGGATTTTCAATCATTAGTATGAGTTCATTATTCAATTCTTGAATAGTCAACTTTGGTGCATCAGGAGGATTTAAGATCCTAAAACAAGCATCAAACAAAGCCTGAGCTTTGGTATCTGCCCTTTTCATGGCACGTACAGAAGAAAATAAGTCGCCATCTGTTCCACGACCATAAACCAATCCTACAGTTATATTATTTATTGCTCCCGGACGAAGAGTAAACGGTCCGGCTGACTGAACAAACCGACGATCTCCTTTTGGATTGTTATTCGTAGATTCATCCCAGCCTGACGAGAACCCTTGCTTCGACATATCGGTTCCGCCTGTTGCCCAAAAAAGCGGATCAGAATCTCCGGGGAACATATAATCAGAAGGAATATTTGTTACTCCTGTAGAACCCTGATATCCCATTCCGCCATAGAACATCGCAGAACCGTTAGCCCAACTACCACTCATAAAGTTATAATATTGTGCCGCATTAGCCGGATCTGTGTAAGGGAATTGTGCCTGCAGGTTGTAATAAGTAAATCGTCTCATTCCAAATCGCTCATTGTCAATGATTCCATCAGAATAACCGATTCCAATACCCTTGTAAACAATACCATCTTCTTTCAAGGCCTCCAAAACGGATGGTACAACATCAATCTTATTCACTGCATCAAAATAAGGTCCGGGATTATCCTTCCCATCTGCATCCTGATAAGGACCTTCAAAGAAGTCACATCCTATAGCAGGAGGATTTTCACCGTAGCCCTTCCTTCCGCCGTCAGATTCATCATTTAAATCACCATTGAACATGTACCCTAAACCTCTCGAAACATCGCACCCCACATAGTCGTCTGCATAATTACCTACATCGCAATCTAGGTATTGCGAAAAATAGGTATCGTACAAAGTTTGAGTTCCACGATTGATGATCTCATAGTTATAAAAAGTCATCCGATTGACTTCATCATTTGTGGCAAACGCAAAGGCTTGCGCACGAATTTCCATACCTATGGGGTCACCATTTGTTTCTGTGTGAATATTCCCTTTATCGTTGAAAACCCACCAATGCGTCTCATCACCAAATAAGGAAACACGTCGATCAATGCCACACTCAATGTCATCTCGACCTAAAATATCGTCGTACCAAGGGTGATCACCATCATCCAAAGGATTATAGAAGCCATCCTGATTTCGATCATAATAAGGCGCCAAGAAATAATCTTGCCCTTTCGATACATCACCGTGAGCCGGCCATGCATAAATACGATTCAATTCGTCAGCAGTGGGCTCTATAATATCACTGCAACCTTGAGTAATGATTCCTTGTTTACATTCGTACCAAACATTAAATCGAATGATCTCCGCCTTACGAATCGTAAAAAACTTATCGAACGCAATACAATCCTCAGGATTAATGTTAGCATCTCCAAAATTGCGAACAGCCTTATCATCCACAGGTCCGGAAGGATCATAAGTGCCAGTTCCTGAATTCACTGTTAACGGCCCTGACCAAAAATCATTTCCCTTTCGGAACCTTACAGCAGCTAATTTAAGTTGCTTATTAACATCTGTTCCTCCCATCCACAATGCTCCAGCATATATAACGTGATTACCACTACCTTTAGGTACCTCATAGGAGGATACCAATGCAGATCTGTTCTGGAACATACTTCCTCCTTGTTCAATCAAAGCCTTGACATCATTAAACTCCATAAACAACTTAGCTGTAGCGGGAGCACAATTGGCACCCTTCAGATTCGATGCCGACTTTTTAACTTTAACTATGTCGTTAGGCCCTAAATAGGCGAGAACGTTGTTCATAAAGAGCAGTCCAAGACCTAAGAGAGAAATTCTCAATTGTTTCGTAATCGTACACATCTCAATAGATAATTTAAAAATCAAATTTAACACCCAAGCGAATTGTTCTTGGAGAACTAATATTAAAAGGATTTTGAATCCTCATGGTATAATAATCGCGAAACGATTGCTCATCAACCTGATTTTGGATAGAACTTTGATTTGCGGAAGCGGCAAGATACCCATCGTCATTCCAGTTCCCGGTGGCTCTGTATACATTCAATAAGTTAAACTGATTCAGGATATTGGTTACACGAATATAAACATTCAAAAAGGTTGATTTTTTACGTTCATTTTCCTTTCCTAGTTGAAATTCGAAGGTTCTGTCAAGTTGAACATCAGTTCTATAAGACCAAGGTAATCTTGACCCGTTTAAGGTACCACTCAAACCTGCATATAGGGTACCTATACCCGCATCCGTTATGAATGTTTGTCCGGAGTAAGGAGAGCCTGAATAAATATTGGAAACAATATTTATTCCCGTATTTTCCAACAAGTTTAAATCTCCTAGAACCGGGCCGTTATAGTCCCTTCCCACTCCATAACGATAATCCATTGTTATAGCGAATGCATGTCGTTGATCAAAATTGTAGGGGAAAATATTTCGCAAATTAGGTAATCCGGCGTTGATAAGACCGGCAGCTGACGTAGCATCGGATCCCGTTCCGTCAGCAAACTGTAGCGTATAAGCAGCTGTCATTCGAATATTTCCGGTCCTACGAAGGTCGTAGGAAATAGTCATCCCTTTAACCGTTCCAAAATCCCTGTTTCCAAAGGTTTTGTAAGAAACCGGATAAGCTTCAAAAACATTTATTAATTGAACGTTGTTGCGCTGTTCTCGATAAAACGCCGAAATTTTGAGTGAGGATGTTTTGGACAACACCTGCTGGAAACCTAGTTCATAGTCTACGGTAGTTTCAGGCTTTAAGTTAGCATTACTAATGGTTGGATTACTAAAGGATTGGATGAATTGATATTGGAAAGGATCAAATCTAAATCCTGAAGTAGGTCTTTTGGTTAAAATATCATAATGAGCAAAGAAGGATGCTTCATCAGAAATGGGAAAAGAAAAGGCTACACGGGGCATCACATTCACTTGAGCCTTGTAATCCTCAAAAGCATCTGCGCTCGGAGTTGTCTGCTTAGGATTTAACAGCCAAGGTTGGATGCCGGTTGCTCCGCGAATAACCTTTGGATCCTCTACTTGAATCCCTTCTGCATTGTACCAATTCGTGCCAATTCGAAATCCATTAATAGCGGAAGGATTGTTAACATCGTTCACGTAAACTGTATAATCATCACCCATCGCTTGAGGAATCTTAACCCAAGAATACTTACTCGGATTGGATTGTAGTAATTCGTTCGCTTCTTTCACAGTCTGCGCATTGTAAAATAAATAAGGGTCTTTCAAAACAGGTTGGTTCGCATCAAATACATCCACTCGCACCCCGACATTGAAAACGATATCGTTGAAAGCAAACTTATCCATTAAATAACCCGCTACATAGGTAGGCTGGAATGAACCGACAAACCTTCGGTAATTTCCATGCTCATCTAACTCATTAAAATAGTTGTTAATGTCAGTGGCTCCCCTCACCTTTCTACCGGTATGATCGTATCCCCAATATGAAACGAAAGAGTTTCCACTATTCAATAGTTCATCAGGAGAGAACCAATCAAATTTGTAAATACTTGGATCATATTGGTCGATATCAATAAACTGAGACCCTGCTCCTCCCTCAGCAATTATACCTTTACCATGAAGATATTCTCTCAAGTTGTAATCAAAAAACGATTGATTATCACTATTAAGCTGTCCTCCGTATTGTCCGGTTTTGGATTCATACGCATAGCCTGAATTTAAACGATTGTATGTTATGGCTTTAAAAGAACCTGAATCGGAAATCACTCCACTGTTTAGATCCAACTCGCGAATGTGAAAGTTCGTTAATAGCCTTGCGATTGACCAAATTCCAATTGGACCGTTGGAACCGGATGTCCAGCCTCTATCGCTGCGCTGTTCTACCTCAAAACCAAACGAAATAGAATGATCTCCTATATTTACTGAGAACGAACCCGTACCACGAATCTGGTTAGCTTCTCCCTTTCCAAATCCATTGGATGGCGCACCAATGTTGCTCCACATTTGATATACACTGGAAGGAGAATCTCCGTTAATTAATGCGTTTCCTTGACGAATTTGAAAAAGGTTTTCATAATTCCCGTTTGGTTTTCCATCATAAATATTATAGTACTGTGTCGTGATCGCCGCAAGGGCTTGATTGGTTTCTGATGGATCAAATTTCACCTCTACGTCTCGAAAGCCATCGTGAACATACATTTGCTTTTGAGAATCAAATTGGTACGAAGGTAGGCGTGTAGTTGTAAAAGTTCCGACATGACCATAATTGAACATATTGAATTCATGATTCGGGTCATACGATTCAGACTTGGATTTAGAGTAGTCTACCATCAACGAGTAAAAGAAGGACTTTAATTTCGAAGCGCTTCCTTCTTGATTGTTGGTGAATCGTTGAGTCAAGCGACCGAAAACACGATAATCCAGTGTCTGGGAAACACCAAAATTAGCAAAATTCATAAGAGAACCGGAATAAGAATAGGCACTACCCCTACTATAATTAAGAGACCCACCAAATGTCAGATTGGTTGATGGACCAGTATTGACATCAATTTTAGCCTGACCGGAAATAACCGTACTTCTAGCATTCATTCGCCAAGGTACTTTTTCAAAGTCATCCTTATTCAAAAACAAGGCATTACTGAATGTACCCTGACCCGTAGAAGTCGGACGAAGAGGATTAGCAAGAAGTTCATCTCTCACCTCTTTTTTAATTCTATAGGACCCCCCAGCCAGCGGACGCGCATCAAGTTGATCCGTAATATTTCCAGAAACAAGGAAACCCAGACGAGGTTTAACCTTCGCACCGGTTGAGTCCTTTTGCATCCATAGGGGACCGGAAAACATTCCTTCAAAAACATTATACCCGAATTTGTCTAAACCAAACACCTTGCCATCATAACCTACCGGATCTTTACCCTTAATGTAAAAACCTGAGGAAATCCCTTCCACAGAACCAAAATAATTTGCAGAGGGCCCTCTTGTTGTCACTGATATAATACCACCTGTTACGTCACCATAGTTTGCAGGAACACCACCAGTGATAACAGCAACCTCTTCAATCGCCGATTTCGGCAAATTAGAAGAACCCCTCACTTTGATCCCATCAATGTAATAATATGTTCCATCTGATCTCGCTCCTCTTACCGAAATCTCACCTGAACCCTCATTACTGTTCACCCCACCTACAGTTTGAGCAACACCGGCAGCAGAACGCACCGGTAAACGAGAAATATCTTCTCTGGTGATGGTTGCACCTGAAGCCCCGCCATCTTTGTCAATTAAGGGGACTTTATAGGCAACTACACGGATTTCTTGAATCTCCTTAGCCTCTTTTGCCTTAGAAATGGTTAAGTCATTCAAAAATGTTATTTTGTCTGAAGAAACGATAACACCGGTTTGACGAAAAGGTTGATATCCTTCAGGTTCGTTTCGAATTTCCACATCGTAAGAACCGGCAGCTACTGAGTTAATCTGGAACTTTCCATCAAAATCTGTTGTAGCCCCCCCCTTTACAGAACCATTCTGAAAGAGAATAACTTTACAAAACGGAAGGGCCTGCTTGCTGTCGCCATCTATGATCGAACCTTTAATCGATCCTAAACCGGTCTGAGAATGAACGAATTGTGTTGAAAAAAGGAAAATACTTAAAATCAAAAAGTAGTAATTTCGAAGCATGTGAATGGTTTAAAGTTGAAATTTCTTTGACTTAGAAACGTGTAAATTTAAAAAAAAATTAAACCGATGAATTTCATGTTAAAAAAAATTAAATTGTGTATGACTTTACTTTCATTAACAAGAAATCCTTGTTTAAAATTCAATGAACAGAAACTACTGTAATTTAATTCATGCTACGTTCATACAATGATTATTATATCAAACTATGTTAATTTGTAAAGATGACCTTTGAACAAAAAACCATTAGATTAACACATTCGATTATTCATTTTATCTCATACGACAATTTTGATCCAGATTCCTATCTTCATGTCTTAACTCAAGAAGAACAAGAAAGGTATTTTGGATTCACTAATTTATTTCGTAAGAAGGAATTTATTGCTACGCGTTATTTACGCCATCAGCTTTTTGGTTTTGAACACATTCACTATGATTCAAATGGTGCGCCTTACATTCATAATGAGGGATATATCTCCATTAGTCATACCCCCGGAATCGTAGGAATTGCTCTTAATAATGAATTTAGGATTGGATTAGATATAGAAACCCGGAGCGAAAAAGCAAAGCGAGTGTATAAAAAATTCCTTTCTGAAAATGAGCAAAAACTTTTCAATGTAATGGATCCGGATACCATGACCATTGCTTGGAGCGCGAAAGAAACGCTTTACAAGATTGCAGGAAGAAAACGAATCGATTTTAAATTGGAGCTTTCATTACTACCTAAAGAATCAGGTGTTTTAATAGGTGAAATTGACTTCAAAGGAATCTATTCAACTACCGAAATTCATACTTTTGTAGAGGAATCTTACGTTTTCTGCATCAATGAATCAGCATTATCGCCTGAAATATAATCTTTCTTATTTAAGCGCGCTTCAAAGGGGAGTTGCCTTACTTATCGATCCTGAAAAAGTTAAATCCCAAAAAACGCTTCAAAAAACGCTAGAGTTGGCTGAGAAATGTAGTATCGATCTGTTGTTTGTTGGTGGAAGCACTGTTTCAAGGAATCAACTAAAGGAAATAGTTTCTCTAATAAAGCTACATTGTCGGCTCCCGATATTTATCTTTCCCGGAAGTGCACAACAAATCTCTCATGAAGCAGATGCTATTCTTTATCTAAGTTTAATTTCAGGACGAAACCCTGACTATTTGATTGGACACCACGTGAATTCAGCCTCGGAATTATTTTATTCTCCTCTGGAAATAATTCCTACGAGCTATCTTCTCATTGACGGAGGAAAACCTACGAGTGTGGCTTATGTCAGCCAAACAACACCCATTCCCAGCGAAGAACTTGGCATTGTAAAAAGCACTTGTATGGCCGGACTACTCTTGGGGCAAAAAGTACTCTATCTTGACGCGGGAAGTGGCGCCGATTATCCCATTCCGTCAAATTTGATTAGTGAAGTAGCTAAGTTAGGCGCCCCACTCATTATAGGAGGAGGCATTCGAACTATTGAGTCACTAAAAATCGCACACGATGCGGGTGCCACGGTTGCTGTGATAGGAAATCACGTGGAGGAGTACCCGGATTTCCTACTGGACATTTCTATGTACAAAAATACGAAATGTCATGTTTGAGGTTAGAGAATAAGGAACACCCTTCTACAAGCACAACACGTCGCGGTGTAAGTCGCTGTGAGCAAGGAGACTTTTGAACCTTGCCTTCGGAGTTCAAATGCTTCGCGTTCAAGAGTTCAAATGCCTGCGGCGTTCAAATGTGTCTCGGTTGAACACTTTGAACTTTTGAACCTTTGAGCCTTTGAGCCTTTGAACAAAGAATCGAATCTAACAAAATTAAAACGACGCCTTTAAGCTCATATCCAAACTTTTAACGCTGTGTGTTAGCGCTCCGACAGATATGTACTGAATTCCCGTTTCAGCATATGAACGAATATTATCAACAGTAATCCCTCCTGAAGCTTCCGTTTCAATTTGCTGAGGAATCAGGGGTAGAACTTCCCGAATTTGATCCGGAGTAAAATTATCCAGCATAATACGGTCAATATTTCCTGTATCTATCGCCTCTAAGAGTTCCGAACGACTGCGAACCTCAACCTCAATTTTCAGATCAAGTTGATTCTTAAAAATATACTCATTAGCTCTGATAATAGCGGGTCTTACTCCACCTGCATAATCAATGTGGTTATCCTTAAGCATAATCATATCATAAAGCGCAAATCTATGATTATACCCACCACCTATACGAACTGCCCATTTTTCCATATACCGAATACCCGGAGTAGTTTTACGTGTATCCAGCAGCTTAACCCCTGTACCTTCGGTTAATTTCACAATTTGAGAGGTAAGTGTTGCAATACCGCTCATACGTTGCATAAAATTCAGCACCAAACGCTCCGTTGTTAAAATAGACCTCGATTTTCCGTAAACCATAAAAGCTATTTCCCCACTCTTGACCGAACTTCCATCCTGTTTAAAAACTTCGATATGCAGTTCAGGATCAAACGTATGAAATATCTCTATTGCCAATTCAACCCCGGCAAGTACACCGCTTTCCTTTATTAGAAGTACTGCCTTACCCATGGCTTCCTCAGGAACACAAGAAATCGTAGAATGATCACCTGAACCTACATCTTCCATTAAAGCGTTTGCTATAATCTCCTTTACCATTTTGTTTTAAAAGTAGTGAATTTGAAAGTCAAAATCGATACCATTACTTACCGGCATAAATCCAATATTTCCTTGGTATTTTTTATTCAGTAGAAGGGCCCAAGTCATTAACAAAAAAGGGATGCCTGAGCATCCCTAATTCATTGATTTGAATTTCTATTTTTTGCAATGAGAAAGACAAATCGCTTTTTCTTCAGGGGAACACCCCATTTTGTCGCAATTTTTTGCACATTCTTCTTTTGTCATTCGGGCGCAATTGCTCACATCACAATATCCTTTGACCACCCTATCATTACTAGCATCGTTAGAATGACAGCATTTCTCTTTAGAATAAACAACGTTATTGCCATTTTTCGTGCAAACGCTCGGATCACAATGTGAAGATTTCATCTCGCATTTCGACTTAGCACATTCACCTCCATTATCATTGCCATGACCATTCCCGAGAATAGGCGCAATAACCAAACCCACTAAACATGTCAATTTAATGAGGATATTCATCGACGGTCCGGAGGTATCTTTGAAAGGGTCACCAACTGTATCACCTGTAACAGCCGCCTTATGAGCATCTGAACCTTTAAAGGTCATTTCTCCGTTGATCATAACTCCTGCTTCGAACGATTTTTTCGCATTATCCCAAGCGCCACCTGCATTGTTTTGGAATATCGCCCAAAGCACACCCGAGACAGCAACACCAGCCATGTAAGCGCCAAGAGCTTCTGCACCCATCAGAAAACCGACAATGATAGGGAAAACAATGGTAATTGCTCCGGGCAACATCATTTCACGTAACGCAGCTTTCGTTGAGATCTCAACACATTTGCCATATTCAGGCTGACCTGTTCCTTCCATAATTCCCGGAATTTCGCGAAACTGACGTCGAACCTCCATTACCATGTCCATCGCTGCTTTACCAACCGATTTCATGGCAAGCGCAGAGAATACTACCGGAACCATTCCCCCTATGAAAAGAGCGGCAAGCACATCCGCTTTGAATATATTGATTCCGTCAATCTCCGTAAAAGTGACATAGGCCGCAAATAATGCCAACGCTGTAAGTGCAGCTGAAGCAATTGCAAAACCTTTTCCGACTGCCGCAGTAGTATTACCTACTGAATCCAAAACATCTGTACGTTGACGAACTTCTTTTGGTAGCTCAGACATTTCCGCCACGCCTCCTGCATTATCAGCGATAGGACCAAAGGCGTCAATAGCCAATTGCATTGCTGTAGTTGCCATCATTGCCGATGCTGCAATAGCTACTCCGTAAAAACCAGCCAATTCATAGGACCCCCAGATCGCAACAGCGAAAAGGATTACAGACGAAAAAGTAGAAATCATTCCCGTAGCTAAACCGGCAATAATATTGGTTGCCGCTCCGGTTGAA